>NZ_RAQN01000004.1:0-65869 GCF_003664375.1 Candidatus Rickettsia colombianensi | reverse complement strand
TCTTGTTATAAGAAGAGCTTTTTCGCTCTTCTTGGGCTTTATAGCTTGTGGCAAGATTTGTGCTAGTGCTTCTTAGGATTTCTGCTACTTTAGCAGGTGACCTTGATCTCACTCTTAAGTGGTAATAGTTATCATTACTATGTAATCTATCCTTAATATCTTCTACTACCCCTTTAAACCAATTACCTACTTTATCTATAAAACTCTTATTTTCTTGATCTTGAATCGCTACTAATTCTTCTACAGTTTTAAAATTAATGCTAGATAGCCTATTATCTATTTTGCTAAGTTGTGATATTAAACTTGCTATATTTCTTGTATTGTCCCTATTATAATAGAGTTTTACCTCTTCTATGTGTCTGGTCATCGCTACATAAGAATTTCTGCTATTTCCTGCTAGATTATGTAATACATAGACATCTTTAATTGATGCTCCTTGTGCTTTATATACTGTAGACGCATATTTAAAGCTTACATCTTGAGGATTAAATTCTATTTCTTTGCCGCTATCTGTTTTAGTAACAAATTTATCGTTACTTACTGAAGTTATCGTGGCAAATTCACCATTTTCTATTTGTAAATCTTTATTAGTTGTCTTAAACAAAATACGATCTCCTGCCATATAATCTTCATACTTCTTAGGCGATAGATAGCGTCTATATTCTTGACCAGTAAGCAAGCCTTTAGCTTTTAGTAACTCCCTGATCCCTTGATTAATACTATCTACTTCAACATTACGTATGGTAATGATTAAACGCTCATTTAGAGCAAATTTGCTGTTATTCCAATCATTAATTAGTCTTGCCATTGATTCTTCTAGCGTATGATCAATCTTTAAACATTTATGCTGTGCAAGTAAACGCAGACCACAAGCAATATCTGATTTTGCAAAGCATGAAGCCATCTCTCTTGCCCATACTTTATTTTATCTTCTAATTCTACTCAACTCATACGAGCCAAATTTACTAGCCAATACTGCAAACATTCCTCCTCGCTCAACGGAAATTAGTTGTCTCTCATCTCCAGCCAGTATCAGATTACAATTATTACTCCTTGCTACTTTTAGTAATTCGAAATAATCACTATTACCTACCATCCCTGCTTCATCTACTACGAGCAGGCTGTTTCTTGCTAGATTAGCTTTACCATTATACAATCTAAATAAAAAACCTTTTACTGTATAACATTGCCGGTAACCTTTACTTTTAAGCTCCGATGCTGCTTTATGAGTAGGAGCGAGTCCTATAATATTTTGCCCATAGTTAGTGGCAATTTTATAAGCCTCAGCAAGTACTTGTGACTTACCAGTACCGGCCCTACCTTGAAGGATTCTAATACCTTGACTATTAATTAATATATGATGCAGGCTTGCTCTTTGTGCTTCATTAACACTTGCAAGATTATCGATATCACTCTTAAGCTTAATAACGTTATTAAAATGAATCTGACTATTGATCTTATCTGCTATTCTTAGTATCCTTAATTCTTCATCCCGTATATCTTTAGTAGTATAGTATTTAGTATCAGTGCCATCTTCATTATATAGTTTTACCAGCCTATCTGAATTTAATACCTCCCTTATTAGTTTTGGCTTTTCTGCTTCTTCTTTAATCTCTTTTACTGCTTTTTCTATATCTAATTTAGTAAAAATAGATTGATGACGAATAATACGATCAAGTACCCCATCCGCTCCTTTGATAATTTCCAGATGAGCTAATTTACATATTTTATTTTGCTCAGCTATTTCATTGATAATACTTCGCATTCTAGTAGGACCAACATGTTGCTGTGGCATAAAACTTATTGGATCTACCCGATTTTCTAGACCTAACTGAGCAAAATATTTATTGATTATTTCTTTAGCTCTCTCATGAATTATTTCCCCTTCTGGGATAATGAATGCTTTGTCCTTAACTTTGGCAAATTTAGGATTTAAATCTACTGCCTTAGCTCCTAACGTTTTACCGTCTTCTGCAAATCTTCTGGTAGTAACAAGCACATGGGCATGCCAATTCTTTTCTCCATCATGTGGCTGATGAATATCAATTTGAACTCCTAGACCATTTCTTACCCATCCCATCTCTTCGATTATTTTATGGGTAATAGTTATTCTATCCTCTAAATCTAATTCCTTATCATCAGGTAGAGCTAGCTATAACTACATCTTTTAATAATTGACTATTTTTTCTTTTCTCACTCCTTTCCACTTCATTCATCAAGATACTTGGATTTTTGAATTTCTGATCTACATGGCTAGGTAATAATACTGCATGGTAAACATTATCGCCTTTTTTGCTAAAATTATAAGTAATGTTAGTTCTCTCATCTTTAATAATCAGCCTGGCATTATAAGCAGCTTTACAGCAGCTATTTCCTCCTGAGCTTCTACCTACTATTTCTATTCTTGCAAACTGTATTGCCATAGTTTATTAGTTTCAATCTTCTTCAATCTGTCATTGATATTAACATGGAGCTTTTTGCTCATCCATTGAATCAGCACAAATAAGCAAATAATAAACCTTCAGGTTTATATATTGCGTAGTGCGACACGATGGCACTAAAATAAAGTCTGCAAGTATATTGTGGCTAGGTTGCATTTAGACCTAATTACTACTATTGCGGTGTGAGATTGGCAACGATCTGGTACTAAGCGCGATAGAAAGCTTAACTAAACTACTAATCTGGATGGGAAATAGAAGCAAAGTAAAGTTAAAATTGGTTAAACGAAAGTGAATCTTTGTATGGAAAATATCGTAAATATAAAAGTAGATACTCCAGATAACATCTATTATAGGGATAAAGCTGAAAAGCTTAACTGTAAGAAGGCAGACGCGACCTTCTTTAAAAATGCCAGTTCCCCGGTATAAAGAAGATAACCAACTTAACGCATCTTTAATTAGTGAAACGTGGTAAGCCTATTACCTGGCAACTGGTAGTAGGTAAGAGAGGTCTTAAAAAGCTAATGACACTAAGCTGAAAGGCTACAGGAATAAATAACTGGGTGTATAGGCATTATGTGCTAATCAGAAATGATGCTGACTTAAGACTGGTGATTTACCCTAGATAAGTAAACAAGATTATGAATTATATTGGAAAAGTTAGATGCGCAATGCAAATGTAACAATTAAGACCGATAATAATAACTTTGAGAAAATTTATTGGCATGCAATAAATTGGCAAGAAGTTAATAAAAAGGTTAATAATCTTCGTAGACGTATCTATAGGGCATCTGCAAATGGTAATATAAAACTAGTACGTAGTTTACAGAAATTGATGTTGAAGTCAAGATCAAATAAATTACTTGCTATAAGACGTGTTACCCAAATCAATCGAGGGAGAAGAAGTCATCTTGGATTACGCCAGTCAATAGCTTCTATTACCATTGCTAGCTGGGCCTTAGTAATTCCAATAGATTCCTTCTTATCAACCTTGGCCATATAAATTTGCCGCTATCAAGACATTAATATAAACAAAAACCTTGACCATTCCACATTTGTATTCTGTCAGCCTTTTTATCCCTAAAGACAAATAAAACACTCTTGTCAAACTGATCTGACAATATTGATTGTGCCCCCAGTAACGATAAACCATTAATGCCCTTACGCATGTCAGTGTAACCAGTACAGAGATATATTCTGCTATCTGAACCTACCTAGCATGATCTGTCCAATATTTTGACTATCTCCAAGGGCTTTGTGCTACTAATATTCCCCTCAATTAATAAAGAAAATTTACTAAAGGTTAATTCTGCTTTTTTAAATAGTGTATTCTCTCTCCTCTGTCAACACCGGCCGAAAAATGATACAGGACACACTACGCTATCTTTAATAATTAATTGTTTGATATTGAGATATTATTGCAGTTATTCCCTATTAAAATGTACTTTTATGACAGGAATTAAAATGATCTTGAAGCAACATAGCATCAGTTTTGCATGATAATACTGTATCAATTTTTATCCGTTGCTAACATCTCTTCCTTGTACTAATAATTCTACAAATTTATTACCTGAATTATTAGATACTTCTTCTTGTCTTCTGCTAAACTTACCCCTACTACGCCACCCATATAATGTCTTCTCCGAAATCCCATAAGACCCTGCAACTTCTGATATAATGCACCCTGGAATACATGATTCACTAATTATTTGTGCTTTCTGTTCTGCTGTAATATTCTTTCTTCTAATATTCATCACACTATTATCCCTGTGTTATTAATACTACAGAATAATACTACAAACCTTTTGCTTTTAGACCGCCTTTACCCTTAGCATTACCCAGATGCTTACAAAATAAAAACTTTTCTATATACATTACCTTTAAAATTTATAATACTAAATTCACGATTTTAAGCTTCCCATAATTATCTACTTTTTTCTTAAAGTTCCTTATATTGCTTATATGCCACGTTTTAAAAAATAGTACTATAATTGCCTTGTGTGCCTCTTATAAACTGATGTTTAAGTTGAGGTCTTATGCACACTATATGCTGCTCACATTTCACTTCTGATTGTGTAACCCATGACGACGGTGATAAAAATTCCACTATCTTCTACAATGTTGTCGGTAACTTTATCCCACCTGAATGGAGTAATCTCTCATCTCATAATGGTAAGATATTAAGTAAGACTGCAAGACAGCTACTATCTTTAATAGTCTTCCGCTTACAAATCTACTACAACAATTCTATAGACGAACTGCAGGAAACCTATCATTTCTTTAAAAAACACTTGAGTGTTTGTCAACGAAGATTAAGACAATTTCTACTCGAACTAGAACAATCTGGGTCCATCAATCTTTCTACCTCAACAATCATTAAATATGGTATCAAATGTCGTAACACTCCTTGTGTAAAAGATTTCCAGCCTTATAATCATAAATCTTCAGCTGAAAACGAAAATTTCAGCACTACACGAAAAATTTTTTGCCCCAACCCGCAAGAAATTTCTCAACCTGAAAAAAATTTCGCCCACTACATTATTTTACTATACAAATTAGATTTTTAATGTAACACTAAAATTAGTGTATGATAAGTTGTTATAATTAGTACTAACATGTTTAGTAGCAAAGATTGTGCATAAACTGTATTGTTGAATGAGCCAAAAACAAGCTGCTATTTTGAGAAGAGATAAGCAAAGTATTGAAGTACTTTAATCTCATATAGAAAAACTTAATAAAAGATTATAGGATATGAGTAAAAGAAAATTTGATAGTGCAATCAAACATGCAATAAAAAGTAAACTAGCAGATGATACTGAAAAATATTTAACTGATCAAAGCTCTTATATGCTAACCACTACAGAACTTTATTACAATAACAATATTAAACTAATATTATCAGACCATATAAAAGATAAAGTTATAGATATAGGCATATTAGATTATGATGTTTCTAAACCCAAAGAAAAACAGTGGGATAAACAACAACAAAAATTTATTAAGAAATTAAAATATGATCTCTACAAATTTGAACTATCACAATTAACTGAAAAATTCTATGTACTAGGACAAAAAGATAATAATATTGTAGCCTCTTTTATTATTAGATCCTTTATACAAAATGATGAACACTTAATCAGAATAATACCTTTAATTGATTATGATTGTGCATTTAACTTTTTTATTACACTAAATAAAAATAAAGTATTTGATGATATAGATATTAACATATTATCTAAGAAAAAATGTGGAGTATTAATCACAAATGAAGGAATAAGCGTTAGTCACTTTATAGAAGTGATAAAATTAAGAATAAACAACGTTAATAATTCAACTAATATAGATGAAAGTATAAAAGATATTTTAGAAGAATCAAGTAATAGTTATAGAAGTATTCACCAAGAAATCATAGGTAAGTATAAAGCTGAGTGTCAAAATAGTGAAATGGAATATGATTATAGTAGTATAGAAGATGAAGTACTAGATGTTGTAGACGCAATAAAGAATGCTATCGAGAGCAAGGAAATAATATGTGAAGTAGTGGAACAACTAGTTACTAAAGTGGTTAAAAAAAGTGAACAAGAAGGAAAAAAATTATCTTGGGATATAAGTGTAGTAGATAATGACGGGAGAACATGTAATAACAAGGAAGTCAAATCAAATGATGATGAAGCTATTGAGATTTTTGCAGAGGCAGTAAAAGAATGGGATCTAAAACTATTTAAAGAAGCTAAAGATAAGTCCAAAGATTTTGTAAAGTTAGTAGATTATTTTAATAAGGAAATAAGTTATCAATTTTGGGGACACTTTTTTGACAATTGTTATTACAAGTATTATTTAAATGATCCCAAATTATCGCATCATAAAAAAAAAGAAATTGAAAAAGAATATAACATTAATGTTTTCCAAGGCTTGGATGGGTATGTATTTTTAATAAAAAATGTACCAGGTCTTTTAGACCAGTTGAGGGCAAAACAATGTTCTATCATTAAAGATTTACCCGAGGATCGACAAAAAAACAGATCTAAAGATCTGATGGAGCTTATAGAGTCCAAGATAAGTGTAGTAGATAGTAGTGGTGATGCTAATGATCAAGTAATCACTAATGTATTAATGGGAATGATTAGTGTAACTAATGGTGATTTACAAGGAATTAAGCAAGATAATACAGAACAAGATAAGTTAGATAGAGAAGCGAGTAAAAATACCTCATCTATAATCAATGTAGAAGATAATATTATGTGTGCTGAGAATGCTGTTCAAGAAAATATTAAATTATCTTTAATAGGTAATATTGAATAAATTATAAAAAAAACAAAGAGGAAATAATATGTCTCCAGATGGCAAAGTTACAAATTTAGTTATAGCAATTAATAGTTATTTTTCTAATATAGACAATAATAGTATAAGATCTCAAAACTTAAGAACAATTGCCGCTTGGTTTATAGAGAATGATTTGATGAGATATTATGACAGCACCAAGATAAAAATCTCAGCAACCTACATATCAAATATATTAAAGATACACAAGAAATCTGTATTTGATAGTGAGATTGTACAAAATTGCTTAAATAGGTGGTTGCAGGTAGAAGCCGAAGAAATTTTAGATTTTTTTAGAACTACAAAAGATGCTCAAAAATTATATGATGAGTTTATAAAATACAAGGATAAATATTATCCTGAGCAACTCAATACTAAAGCAATAAGAGAACTAAATGGCAAAATGATTGATGCTTTGAGTCATTTAGGAGTGGTTTCTATTAATAAAAATTCATTGATAACTCAACAAGAGATATCAGTACTTATTAGAGAAAAAAGGTTAGATACAATAAAAGGATACTTAAAAGATGTAGATAGAAGTACTAGAATAAACAATAACATAACAGAAGATAAATTACAAGATTTATTTAATGATAGTGTGCTAGAGGAACATATACAATCCTCTATCGGGATAATTAATCGAAGTGATATTGAGAGAGGTGATGGTGATGATACAGTACATGATCCAGATTTTAATGAAATGAATCCTAATGATTTTGATAGAACAGATGAAACATATAGATCTTTTGTAAAAGACATTAAGAGTTTACAGAGTAGATATGATAACGTGAGAAAGCAGGATGTTTCAGCAATAAATAAAGCATTATGGACGCTTGCCTCATCTACTAAGCAAAGAGATAGGATACTTGAAGAACTAAAGGAATATCGTACTGATAAACTTAAAATAAACTTATCTATAACAAAAGAAAATAACAAACTTAAAGTTCAGGTAAATAAGTTAGATAGAATTGTTGGTGGTAATGAAAATAATCATGTTATACCAGTATCTATTTTTTTAAAATCTTTAAAATATAGTCTAGGTAACCGTGAGTTTGATAATATTGAAGAAATATTTAATAAATTATGTTACTTATATGGAAGAGATTATGAGAAAAATATAATTTTTAAATTTTTAAAAGATGAGATTAGTAAGGCCAGCAGTAATACTTCTAATGCTGAGTTAAGGTTATTACTAGAAGATAGTATAATCCCCTTTATATATTCTCACTGGAATGAAAGGGCAGAAGCTACTTATAAGTTGGCTAAAACACATAAGAGTTTTGGAGAAGAAGGTCATCAAATCAAGGAATTTAATACAAAATTGGAGGACATATATAAATCCTCCCATAAATCATTTCGAAATTTTAAAAGTACAATAACTAAAATAGCACAAAATTACTTTAAAGTACTAGATATAGAAAACAATAATATAAGTAATGAGAAATTTGATGCAATAGTATGTGATGCCATTGAAATGTTAAGAATATGGTTAAGACTTTTTGAACAATCAGACAATGAAGCATTATCATTTTTCACACAAGAAGAATATGAATATGAATACAGAACTTGGAAAAAGGAATATTTAACTAAAAAAGAATTTGGCATAAAATTAATTGAGGCACAAAAACTTAGTAAAGTTCAAAAAGATAAATGGAAAAAAGATTGGGAGGAGTATGTATTACAACATCCTGACATATTAGTTGATGAACGTTCAAGTGAAGGTGTATCATCGTTAAATAGTGCTATTTCGAATTTAGATCCAAGGTTATTATCTCCCGGAAGATCGGACAGTGATTCTATTGATACAGATCAGATATTGGCAGAATTATATGATAAGGAAAATATTGAAAAAATACTGTCAAATGAAATCAGCAATAATCTAGTAGATGTAGATATAGTAGAATATGAAGATGATTTAGATGAAAAGCAAAAAACACAGCGTATTGAACGATTAAAACAAGAACAACAAACTAAGTTAATAAATCAGTTAAAACATGATCTTTTTACACTACAATCATTACAAATTACTAAAAAGTTCTATGTAATGGGATTAAAAAGTGATTCTGGAAAAATAACCTCTTCTTCCATCATAGCTGTAGAAAATGACGAAATAAAAATACTACCTTTAACAAATTATGAGTATTCAACACAATTTTTGTCTATATTAAATAGAGAAGAATTATTTAATAATGTGGATATAAATATAGCATATTCTAAAAAAAAGTGTGGACCTTTAATAAGTCAGGAAGAATTAGAAATTAGCAAGTTTGTTGAAGTAGTAAAATTAAGGATTCAACAAATAGATAGAGAAGTTAGTGCTATACAAGAAGAAATAAATGCTATTTTAGAAAGGTCTGTACAAAATTTAGAAACTCAGCATAGAATTATAATAGAAGGAGGTAGTAGTGATAGGAACATGGAATCTGAGCAAGAAGGTAGTAGAGTTAGTATCGGAGAAAAAGCTGGTACAAGTGGGACATTAAAGAGGAAAGACCTAGATGGTGGTAATTCACCGTTAAAGAAAGTAAGGTTTAAGCTAGAAAATCTTAAGGAACAAAAAGATAATATTGGCTTACAACCATCTGGTTCAAGTTGTTCTAGTAAGAAACGTCTGAAGCGTGATTTATGTCAAGAAGAGGAGAGTAAAGAGATATTTCCATATGATCCATTGGAAGAAAATGTAGTAGATGCTACTAAAATTAATGCACGATTATACGCAAATATTGCATGTCTTTTTTCTTTAGAAGCAAACGAAGGTGATAGATCACCTATTAAGCTAGAGCATGTTTTAACATATAACAAACATATAGGAGATATCATTAGCGAGGGTGAGTTAAATTATAGTTTAAGAGAGAAAGATTTGTTAAAAGATCATTATCAAAAGGCTCAAGAGTTTTTAACCAAGTATCCTAGAGATGAGCTATTAGAATTAGTGGGATCAGAGGTTGATTTCTCACGTCGTGCTTGGTTATTTGATAATGGAAAACAATCGTTGCTAGCATCATATGATGGAAATCGTTATCATATATATAGTCAAGATTTGAACTATAGGAAAAGCTTTCAAACTAAAGAAGGAATAAGTTTTACAGATATAGAATTATATGCTGAAGCATTTTTTAAATTGTATAGTAATAGTATAGAATATGACTTGTTTACTTTAAAGCAAAATATGCCAGTAGAAATTATCAATGAGATAAAGCAAGCAAAATTCTGGAATCCTGATCAAGTTGTTTCTGATTTAACGTTACTGTATAGAAAACATTTTGGATTAATTGAATCTTTACCTGCAGAGATAGTAAGGGAATTATTTTTTATAAATAATCATAGTCCAGATGTGACATTATTAGACACAAATTTTTTCCGCTTAAATAATGATAAGCTTACTTTTAGAGCAAATATGCTGCATAAAATCTTACCATCTTTAACACAACAACAAATACAAGTATTAGGAGAAGTAATTAAGAAATACAATATTTTAGTAGATACTTTGTGTCTTGATCTAGTACCCGAGAGTAATAAACACATTTTACAAGATTATAATAACAAAGTACTAAAAAGTATAAAATCATCTGAAATATCGGACATACGTGACCTGAGTAACCTTTCATTTGAAATATTACGGAATGAATTTGAGGATGGTCATGCTGGAGATATAAGTTATAAGGATATAATACCACAAGAGATAAGAGAAAAATCCCTTGAGCATTTTAAACAGTTACATACTGAAAGTTATAATAAGCTTCATGTATTAAAAGCTGTGAGCACACAAGCATTTTTTTTATTACCAGATATTATCAGTTCAGTTAATACCGGTAATATTGAAAACTTAAGCAAAACTATAGGTATGATTGGTGGAGATATGTTGCTAAATCATACTTTGTTAAGTAAAATGCCAATTAATAGTATTATATTTAAAATAGTAACATTCTATTCAATATCAGAATTACACAAAAAATTAAGTACTCTAGCACCTGATTCAATAGAGGCAAGTAATATACGACACCATTTAGGAGAGCAATATTTTACTTGTGGATTAATGTTAGCTGAAATGTTTGGAATTGAAACAGGTCCTTTATGGATAGGATTAATGGCTGAACAAATGTTTTATGGTGCAATAGCTTTACGTAACCAATATCATTTACCTGATACCTCATTATGGGAAGCATTTTTAATAAATTTAGGATTTGATCAGGACTTATTACCAATAATATTTCAAGAGAGGGATCTTCGGAATATACAATTACAGTTGTTAGAAAAGTTTAACTTACCAGCTGCTTGGCTTCTCTTACATCTACCCGACATAACTGATGTACAGTGGCAAAAAATTGAAGAAAATTATGTGCCACAAGAAGTAAAAAATTATATAGCTAATCACAATTCTATTTGTACTAGAGTTTATAATCCTTTGGATGTGTACAGAGGAGGATCAAGTAACTTTGGCGAAACATGTGAATACGGAGGATTTAGACTCAATTCTGTTTACTCATTGAGATATGATTATGAAACTTGGTATCAAAAAATTTTTAACGTTGTCCCTAAAAATAGGAACATTACATTTGTGCCTACTAAAGTACATCAAGAACATAATATATTTGAGAGCACTATTAAATTGTCTAATTCTTGTATCCACGCATCTGATGGTGGAACAGTTACCACTCAATATGAAAGGGTTGCATCAACAACAATTAAAAATGACAATGACCCTGATATATATTTAGCTCAGTCTGCTAGGATAGAAGGAGGGATGTCAGCAATATACCGCAATGATACTATATGGGATAAGTGTAGCGGTGATGGGGTTTTTGGACCTTGTTCTGTTACATCTGCTATATGGTTCAATGGCCCATATCGTCATAACATGATTATGTTATTTGACCCTAAGGTACACGGTGATACCAATTTGAATTTTAATTTTGAAGGATTAAATCACCTTGATAAAAATCATCTTCAATATGTAAATAATAGTTATTACCAAAACGCAGATCATTATAAGTATTTTGCTCATTTGAAACCAAATATTCCTGACCACTACTCATTAACAATATTACTACATAATACTGATTATTTTAGTCCTATGCGCTTAATGATAAAGCACTCTCACAAAGCAACATTTAAGATAGCAACTCATAATACCAAGATTCAGACCAATTATATTGTTAATTCTAATACTATAGGAAAACTCACTCCATTTGAAATATCTGATTATACACACAATACGTCTATTATACTAACTCATCTCAATATCACTGTTGGAAGAAAGTTAAGTGGTCAAAGCTTAGGTACAGGAGGTTTTGATATATTATTTGATTCTATAGGAAGAATGATTATTCCAAATTATAAGGATTTCCTTACCATATTCATAATGCAACCAAGTGGATGGTATATTGGTAAATTAGTTTTACATGGTAGGCATATTAGTATATTAAATGCAGAAGGACAATCTGATGACGCTCTAGGAAAAATCGTTTTAAATAACACTAGTGTATTTAATGTCCAACTAATAAATAATATACGGGTCATAGATACTGATGCTAATATGAAATTTATTATGGCAAGATGTATAGATAATACACACGCAATAACTTATTCTAAGATATCTAATAAGCAATTTCATATTACTGATAATGCACAACCACTTGAGCTTGATAAAATACTATACTCTTTACACCATGTACCAAATAAAGAATTATTAACAATAAAATTTTCTGATAAGTGTGATTATACATTGGCTTTTTATGGTAATAAAATTATTTCTATGACAGGTACTGTAAGTAATGATACTGCTTTCATAGAAATAATAGCTCATAATAATAAGTTGCAGAAATATATATTATATAACAATAAAATTGTTGAATACCTACATTATTTAACAAGTGCTACTATTGCATCTAATCTATTCTTAATCAATTTTAGTTTTTTTCAGCATAAGTATTTTAACGATGCATTACTATTGGTAAATGGTATTACTTTTACCTTTGGAGTTAAATATAGTGATGGTAATACAATTATTAAACACCATTTTATTACAAATACACCTATTATCAATGGTATAACGTACTTAATCAAAAAGGGCGTATTGTGTGCTAAAGTAGGTCACAGACACAGTATCAGTGACGAAGATTTTATATGGCATAAAGGTACAATAGCTGATGATAAAAAGTGTCTTGAGTTCTCACGAGATATACAAGAGGTATCTATAGCTAATAACACATTAACTCTTAATGGAGTAAGTATTACTGACATACCCAAACAAATAGGAATCAGTTCTTTAGAAGGTAGTATTATTCCTTTATCAATGTTTCGTAATCTCTTGAGAATGCCACTTATTGAAAAAGGTAATAGTCATTTGCAACACTCAACTCAAGAAATTCAAGAAGGTGAGGCATTATTAATACATAACGCAGCAAGCAGTTTGTCATCTCCAATAAATAACATTTTTTATTTGCTTAAAGAAGCAGGGTATGCATTATTGTCTACTATAGTAAAGCCATTTTATCTACACAATGCATATAGTCCAAATAATCAAACACAACAAGGTAAAGGTCCAGAAGGATATGATGATAAGATCTATTACGATGCACAGGAAAGTTTGGCTGAAGCAGCAGTAAAAAAAGTACCTGTTGTTATTGAAGAACTAATGGATGACGAGTATTATGGTGCATTAGAAAGTTTACCTCAAGTAATCAAAGCTATTACCTCAAATATAAAAGAAAAAATTGGTAAAACAATATCAGCAAATTATCCTACAACAGAATTGCAAGTAACTTCTGATATAGTATGCAAATCAATGTTAGTTAATGATAAGACTGGAAATTACTCTTATTATATTATAACCTGTGATAGCGATAAAAGTAGTTCAAAACTACTTTTAACTCATGAAAAAGGTAGTAATATTCAAGTTATGCAAGATCTAGAATGGTGTGGGTCATTAATGTTTGCTGATGTCATTACTAGATCGATTACAGGAGAAAAGTATAAACAAACAATACCCTTATCTCCAATGCAAGAAAGAGCAATAGAAATATATCAGATAGAACAAAAAGTATATGAAGGATTACAAAAGATGACAGCTCTTTTTGGAGGTGATAATAGCGAAAATCAGGGTGTTCAAGATATTGAGCAACCATGTTCTTTAGAAGATATAGATGACGGCCATGATATGTATTTAAATGGAGAGCAATCTCTTCAGGATATTAGATATTTGTTTTAAACTGAGGAATTATAAATGTCTTTAAGTAATGTTTAGAAGGAAAAGTATTATCATAATTTTGTCAAAGATATTAAAAGATTCCGCAAAATTTGCTTCTTAAGTAGCGAGTAATTGATACAGTTCTAAACTTTCAAAGTCCAACATAAGTACAAAAATAAACACATGTGTAAATAATAAAATAATCTTCATACTGACCCCAAACCAGTAAACCTAGCATAAATAAATTAAAACAAACAAAGATTGTTGCTACTAGCAAAATCAATCGAAAAGCCCTAGACAAGAAGTTTAGCTCTTGGTTTACAAAAACAAAAGAGCTAACGCAATATATAATAAACTTGTGTATAGCTTCAGAATTGATCCTGATTCAGTGGATGAAGAAAAAAGTTCATGTTAATGTAATGAATGCTTTAGGTATTCAATTCTATTATTTAGAGCAAAAAGCTTGAGTTTATCGTAATGCTAAAGAATTTATTTATAAATTTTGGCATGTTACACCGCATTCACATAATATCAATCAATTTGGGCAATTTTTATTGCATTCAGCTTGGCAAGAAGGTATTATTACTTTTACTGTGGGTATGTTCACTGCTATAATCTTTTTTTTATGTATCGAGGTAAAAAAGCTGTTATCCAATATAAGATCAGGAGAGCAGATTTGGTGGAAGCAAAAACTTTAGCAAGAATGCTTCATAAAAACAAACAAGCTGCTAATATTTGTTTTTCTGGATTACCAAAGTAGTGAGAGAAGAAATATTCTTATTACCGGTACTACAGGTAGTGGTAAAACCAATATGATAAATGAGCTATTACCTCAGATTAGAAAAGAGCATGGTAGAGCAATCATTAAAGAATTGATTTAACAGGTAGCTTTACTAATAGATTTTTTGATCCCAAATGTGATAAGTTACTGAATCCCTTGCAAGAGAATACTGAGCATTGGCTACCATGGAATGATTGTCATGAAATTTGGGATTTTAATGATATAGCCAGTAGTTTTAGTAATTATAATCCTAAATTAGATAATTTTTTTGCTAAAACTGCTGAGTTAGTATTAGCTGAAGGATTAAGATTATATCAGGATAGTAAAGACATCAAAAAGCTAATAAATACTATTCTTTATGCAAATAATAAAGAATTTGTAAGAAGTTTTAAAAATAGTGCAGTATCTGGTATAATTAGCAGTGGTGCACCTGAGACTTCTTCAGGTATTCAAGCAACTGTTAGTAAAAATATTGAAGCTCTGCAACATTTAAAGCCTAAAGGTGAGTTTAGTATTAGAAAGTGGTTTACTAGCATGGAAGGTTGGTTATTTATAACTAATACTCCTAATCAACGAGTAATGCTGAGACCACTCATTGCTGCATGGATTAGCATAGCGATAAAAGTATTAATGAATAGAAATATCAATAATACTCATAGTAATATGTGGTTTGTGATTGATGAGCTACCAGCTTTACAAAAGATATCTTCTTTAGGAATAGCTTTAGCTGAAAGCAGGAAATATGGTGGCTGCGTTGTTGCAGGGATGCAAAACATTCATCAATTAGATGAGATATATGGTCATGCAGGAGCAGCTTCAATGCTTGATCTTCTATTTGGTAGCAAATTTATTTTTCGAGTAAGTGATCAACAAACAGCACATAAATCAGCTTTAATGCTTGGTGAGCAAGAAATTATTGAAACTCAAGAAAGTCTTTCATACGGAGCTAACTCCATGCGTGATGGAGTGAATATGAACCACCTAGAAAGAAGAAAAATATTAGTCATGCCATCTGAAATCATGAATCTAGAAGATCTTACCTGTTATGTAAAACTTGTGGGTAATTTCCCTATTACTAAATTACAAATGAATTTACAAACTTGATTTAAACCCAAAAGTATAAAAACCATAAAATCACTTTACTCTAAAGAACAAATAAAAGCTTCATCAAGACCGGTTACACTAGAAATTAAAGAAATACTGCAACCTTGGGGTAATAGTTTTTTTGCTATTTCAACTCTTTCCTCAGCTTTTCCTTTTTCAATACCTTGGATTATGCCATACTGAATTCCCTCATCTATGTATTTTTGAGCTATTGTTCTCATAATATTATCTTTCTCTTTTGTTGATAAATGTTTAACTATTATTTGTTCTAACTCTTGCTGCTTCTCTTCAGAGATCTTAGCGTCAGTATACCATAAAAATGATCTTTAAGTAAATATATCCTGATTCCTTATCCATTATTATACTTAGTTTAAATCTACTCAAAAACTCATCCCATAGCTTTAGCATATCCCTTTGATATATGTGCTTTAAACAATACTCCATCATCCCAAGATGTTTCTTCTTCTCTATCTCATCATCAGATTGACTCTGTAAATCTACTAGCTGGTAATCCTCCACCATTAGTTTCTTTGCTTGCTCTGGTCTTGCAAATAATTCCCATAAACTTTTTGGTGCATATATACTTCAGAACCATTATATATTAACAATGGACAAATTAATGGTAATTTCTCTTTATTTGTCATATGACGCTCACATAGAAGCAGCATATATTTCCATAATCTTAATGCTATCCAATAATCACAAGTAGATTGTGCCTCTATTAATACATATACAAATGCTGCTCCTTGCTCTTTAGTTTTTACCGAATAAATTATATCACTGTATTTTCTTTTTAAATCATCCTCGACAAACGACTCTTTTTCTACTGTTATTTCTCTTAAATCTATCAAATCCTTAAAATCTGATGGCAAATAATATTCTAAAAATTCCTGTGCTGCTATCTTTTCAGTTAAAATCTTCTTTACTAAGGCATCATGTTTTAATTTTTCTACCATAAATTTCTTTTATTTGATTCGTATAGAACACTGCTTATTGTGTTAGCAACGGATGAAAATTGATACAGTATTACCATCCAAAACTTATGCTATGTTGCTTCAAGATCATTTTAATCCCTGTCATAAAAGTACATTTTAATAGGGAATAACAGCAATAATATCTTAACATTAAGCAATTAATTATTAAAGATAGCGTAGTGTATGCTGTATTAATTTTCAGCCGGTGCTTATTAAAAAATCTGTATCATTTTCATACGTTCACCTGTCCATTAGTCCATGGATGATTAACTTTTGTTAGCCTGTGTTCAATATTGTATTCATAGCAAATACGATCAAAAATATGCATCCAAGCATGCTTATCTACTGTTCTGTTAGTAAATTGAATACCATTATCTGTCAAAATAGTATGAATTTTATAAGGTATAGCTTTAATTAAATTACGAAGAAATTGTGCTGTTTCTGTCTTGGTACATCTTGGTAAAAGTTCTACATACACAAACTTTGCAGTGCGATCAATAGCAACAAATAGATAGAGTTTACCTTCTTCTGTTTTGACTTCAGCAATATCTATATGGAAATAACCAATTGGATAAAGTTTAAACTTCTTCTTGGTTTTGTTATCTCCTTTTACTTCCGGTAACCTACTAACATTATGGCGTTGAAGAAGTCTATGTAAGGAAGATCTAGTAAGCTTGGGAATACTAACTTGTAAAGCATATAAGCAATCATCTAAAGATAATAAAGTGTGTTTACAAAATGCTATACATATAGCTTCTTCTTCAGAAGTTAATACTGTAGAAGATGGTTCTTTGGGACCCATACAAGTATCTTGTAATGTAGTTCGTTTCTTCCACTTAGCAACTGTTTTAGGATTAATAGAATATTTTCTTGCTAAAGTCTTTAAGCTCTCTTGACTCTTTTGGATTGCGAAACGTATTGCCTCTGTCGTTTTGGCACAGCCGTGTAATATTTGTCCCATAATTCCTCTCTTGATGGTAATTCTTTATAATATACACCATTACACCCTAGGACTAAACACCATAGCGTAAGTTTAGAGGATTAATTAAGTCAAGAGAAAAATTAAACAATGAGTATAAACAAAACTTATTCTTATCAATAGGTTTGATGTGAGAGGATATAAGGAGTGATAATAATGGAAAATTTATATCTTTAAGATTTTATATATAAATAATTTAGCATTATTATTGAGCTAGAAAAGGCAGCTGTATATTATATTTAATTTTTTGTAATTTGCAGTGATATTTAAACAATGTGCGTGTAATTGTCTTGCAACTCTTGGTACCTTGAGATAAGTAGCAATAGTTAAAAAGACCTGTAGAGTTTCTAAAATGGTTTTCCATCCTTTCTTAGGATGTTTAGCTCCTACCGTTTGTATATTATGTAATCGATCAAATAATTTAATTAATAATAAATCTTTTTTCTTCTGCTGATACAATATTTCAACCATTTCTGCTGAACTAATTTTTTTATCATTTTTAACTCGTGTTAAATCTTCAACCTGATTAGCAATTTTATAGCCAAATTCTTTTATAATCATTTTTTAGTAAGCAATGTATCTTCAATACAATCATGCAATATGCTAGTTACTATGATATCCGTTCTAAATAAATAATCAGAAATCATATATGCTACTTCTAAAGGATGTGAATAATAAAATTCTCCTGTTTCTCTTCTTTGCCCGCCATGATATTTTTTAGCAAAATATATTGCTTTTTTAATTTTATTAAGATCAACCATGTTCTTAGAAATCTTATTAATAAGCATGATCTTCGTTAATAGCCTTTTACTATATCGGCAATTTGATAGATCTGTAATTTTTATTTTGTCTAGCTCAAGACCTATACTTTTAGGTTTTAACTTTCCTATAATAGGATCTATAGTTTTTTGATGATTTTCTTGACTTCTTGCCATATATCAATCCCTACTATAATTTTATTTAAGTGTAGCAAGTGAAGCACAATAATCAAGAAAATCATCATTATTAATTAATACATAATCATCAAAACCTTATCAATATCAACATTATGTATCATAAATCAGATCATCAAGAAGAGGTAACTTAATTGGTATATTACAGACAATAGTAGTATTTTTACCTTTTTCACTTGTTACTTCAATCTCTCCATTTAACTCACCAATTAGACGCTTTACAAAACTTAATCCTGATCCAAGTCCATGATATTGCGTAGCAACATCAAATTTATCAATCTTTTCATGAAGATGTTGCCTGATTTCTTTAGATAAACCAGCACCACTATCATGCACAATAAATTGGAATACCATTTCTCTATTCTGTTGTTCTGATTCTAATAATGCAGGACTAATAGCAAACATGTTCACTGTTACCACAACTTTACCTTCTTTAGTAAAGTTAATAGAATTATCTATTAACTGCTCTAATATTACTCCTATTCTATAAGTATCACTAATTATAGCATTTGTTAAATCATACTGAAAATTACAAGATAAATTTAATCCCTTACGTTGAGCTATTGGCATCGCTTTATCAATAATCTTATTTACCAACTGTTTTGGATCAAACTTATTTAAAACTATAGGAGGTAATCCAGAATTATTCTGTAAATAACTAAGTATATTGTTATAATAATCTAGTAATTCTTCAGCACAACTTACCACACTAGCTAAATAATCCTTTTTTTTCAGGATTATCTTCTATTTCATAAAGAGCTGTTACTAATGAAAAAATCCCATTACATGGAATCTTTAATCCATGTACCATATTTTGAACCACATCTCTTTTAAATAACTCAGATTCTTTCAATTTATTATTTGCTTCTTGTAATTCTAATTTATATTTAATTATATCAGTATAATTTATAATCGTCGAGTTAATGATATTTTCTTCTTGCTGATATGGTATTAATGTGACAGATATGGGAGATAATTGAAGATTCCAATTTGTTTTAAGTAAGATTAGTAATATTATGATTATCTTTTAGTTGATTTTGATTTCTAATTGTCATAACATTTCCTTGCTGTTAAAGTTCAGAAAACAGCTCAGAGGTTAAAGTGTTAGAATATTGAAGTCTTGAATTTAACCTCTGAACCAGCGTTGCACTACGGCCGCTCTTAACAAGGACAGATATCACTACAATTCTTTGAAGTACAGAGGATTTAAAAGCTTTTTGACAGATTTTTATACAATTAGGCAAACAGCTGCACAAATGAGACACAGCTAAATTACTATTGTTTATTAGCTCAACTCTTTATCTATTACATCTAAATCCAAAGTAGCATTAATTATGCTACAAAAAACATCAGAAATTCCTTTGAATATAGTATTTTGCTGGCATTTAAGCCTACTTTATATTATAATTATAGTATAAATATTTTAATAATGATTTCATGTCAGTAAAAACTTTAGATAAACCGCAACCATTCTTACAATGGGTTGGCGGTAAAGAAAAATAGTTGATCAATTAATTAAATTTATTCCTGCAAAATTAAACAACTACTATGAACCATTTCTTGGTGGTGGAGCTTTATTTTTTCAAGTTAGAGATAAATTTAAACAATGCTATTTATCTGATATTAATCTAGAGCTAGTAACGGCCTATAACGCAGTTAAGAAGAATCCAGATAAGGTCAGTAAACTATTAGACTCTCATAAAGAAAAACATTCTAAAGAGCATTATTACCAAGTTAGAAGTAATAATGACAGTAATGACCCAGCAAAAATTACTGCAAGGTTTATCTATCTTAATAGATATTCATTTAAAGGCATTTACCGAATTAATATTGATGGAAAGCCAGCTCAAACTTTCTCTGGTAGGAATTATAGTAAATCTGATCTTGCCTTTAGATTAAAACAGTGTAGTCAGCTTTTAGCTAGCACATTTATTTGTGCTATGGATTTTTCTTTCATTGAACCAAAAAAAGATGATTTTGTTTATTTTGATCCTCCTTATCATACATCAGGTGAGAAATTTTATACTAGATTACCTTTTGATGAGAATGAACAAACGAGACTTAAAGATTTTGCTACAGAACTTAATGATAAAGGTGTTAAAATAATGATTTCTAATAGTAATACTCCCTTTATTAGAAACTTATACAAAAATTTTAATATTAGTATTATTAAGGTTAAATATTCCATGCCCGAGCGCAATAAAATATCTGATGAAGTAGTTATTACAAATTATCAATTACCACAATAGCTTAGTGATATTCAAACTTAATTAATTCAAAGCAATAATCTTGAGTCTTAAAATCTTCTTCTATATCTTGCATATGACGATTTCTAATATAGTAATCATTAAAAGCCGTTGTTGATTTAAGGATTACCTTTTTGTTGACTATATCTTCCTCTACCACTACTAATTTACTTAATACCCCAAAATCAATATATTGGTTATAATGTTTAATGAGGAATTTCCTTACCTGGTACCATACTGAATCAGGATTTAATTGTTTACTTAATTGCCGTAAATAATCTTGTTTTTCATCTTCAATATTATTCTGCTTCGCTTCAAGCTCAGAAAATGGTATGATTTGTAACTGCCCAATATTACTGCCATAGATCATTCGTACTTGCTGTAGTATTTTATCTTGTGCATTTTCTGAAAGCGTAATAGTTTTAAGCAGTTTGATTTGATACTTATTACCTACTACCCCAATAAAGCAGCAAGAGATTAATAATTCATAGGCAGTATCATGATCAAAAATACCAATGATTTTACGTTTTAACTGGGCTTGTCTGCTAGTATTAGTACTACGTTCTATTTTATCTAGATATCGGTCTTTAGCTTTGTTTACATCGCTAGATTTAAACTGAAAATGCTGACAATTAGCTTGAGTAGTTTCTCTCAGTTCATGAGCTAAAGCTTTAGCCATGTAATTTAAAAACACTTTTTTATGACCAAAATGATGTTCTGGATATTGTTCTGCTAGCTTCAATAAGAGCTTATTGATGAAATTAAGATTAAATTCTCGATTTGATTTTATCTGTAATAAATCAACCTCTTCTTGGGTTAAGGGATGGAAATCTGTTAATTTTTGCCTTTTGAACCAGCCCTTATGATTAACGGTATTAATTGCTGCATTATTACTACTTGATTCCGTAGAATTATATTTTTTAGAGATTTTATACATAACTGCTTGTAGTGCAGTGTTAATTTGCGTACTACCTGGTATGCTATCAGTACTAGATACACTGATATTATCGCCTTGTTGTTCATCGTGTACTGGTTTTATGCTATTACATTGTGAATTTGCTTCAAGTTTTTGTTGTTGTAACTGATTTTTTGCATTTTGACTGCATTTATCTTTTTCATTTTGCAAAATTGTAGATTCACTATATCTAGATTTTAGATATATTTTTATTATTATCTATATATATAGAGTGGCGCAGCTTTTTTTTGGTTGACCTGAAATCTCTTTCGGGTTGGAACGAAAACTTTTTCGTGTAGTACTAAAATTTTTTTCGTTTTTACCTAAAGATTTATTATTATAAGGCTGGAAATCTTTTGCTAATTTCACACAGGGAGTATTACGACATTTTATACCGTATCTAATTATTGTTGTAGTAGAGAGATAGATAAAGCCAGCTTGTTGTAATTCAAGTAGACATTGTCTAATTCTTCGTTGACAAACTCCTAATGTTCTTGAAAGAAATGATAGGTTTCCTTAAGTTCATCAATGCTATTATTATGATAGATTTACTATGAGAGATAGAAGCTGCCTTGCAGTTTTACTTAATATTTTCCCATTATGAGATGAGAGATTACTCCATTCAGGAGGGATAAAATTGCCAACAAAATTATAGTAGATAGCGGAGCCATTATCGCTATTATCAATATTTACCTTACTAGACTAGAGGTGGAAAAAGAGGAGAATATATTATGCATAATATTTCTCCTGAATGTCAGTTATAGGAGAGATTTTGCAGCAATTATAACTCTGACAATGCAAACGCAAAGGAGAATATAGGGAGCATATAAATTTTTTGATAATAATTATAAATTGTAGAAACGTTGAAGATATACTGGTGGGCGATAGAGGATTCGAACCTCTGACCTTTACGATGTCAACGTAATGCTCTAACCAACTGAGCTAATCACCCTTAGAGGTATCTGTAAAGTAATTTTAACTGATAATTAAAGAACTTATTATAACGAAAATTAATAAGTTTTTTGCTGGAATAGCTAGTTACTATTTCAAAAAAACTTATAATTTGTAACAAAAAAGAACTTAATTAGCTTTAAAACTATTTTACAGATAGCCTCTTATAATTTTAAATTCTATATTTATTGCATAATGTACTAGATTTCAAGCTTTATTTCCATTATTTATAATATTTTATTATTTAGTCTATAATTTTATGGTGGATTTAAAAACTAAAGCCTTTGATATTTCTCAAAATTTTACTATTTCTCTTGATGGTCCTGCTGCTTCAGGTAAGGGGACTATCGGTTTAATACTGGCAAAGAAATTTTCTCTTAAATATTTTCAGTCAAGTATTGTTTATAGGCAGTTTGCTTTTGACTGTATTAGTCAAAAAATAGATATCACTGATATAGATGCAGTAATTGCTTTATCTAAAGAATTAAAGCTCGATAATACTAGACATCTTTCCAAAGTCGCTTATAGAGAGGAATTTAAAGGAGACACGGAACGCAGCACCGCAGCGTACACAAGCGATCGCGCAGATGCGAGTCTAGGCTCGACGTATAAATTACCTCTAGAAGTAGAGTTTGGGAAGCTGTCTAACCTTGACTTAGAGAATGAGAGTATAGGAGATATAGCATCGCAAATTGCTGTAATAAGTGAAGTTAGAAATAATTTAAACAAATACTTGATTAATCTAGTAAAAACAACGCCTAGAATCATTATGGAGGGTAGGGATATAGGCACTGTTGTTGCACCTGACGCCAATTTAAAGATTTTTATAACCGCAAATCCTCAAATTAGGGCTGAAAGACGATATAAACAGTTGCAAGCAAAAGGAAAAACATGTATACTCGATGAGATTTTACAGCAAATAATTTTGCGAGATAAAAGAGATAAAGAGCGAAAAGCTGCACCGTTATTACCAGCTTCAGATGCTTTAATTATCGATACTTCAGAGCTTTCGGCAATGGAAGTCGTAGAAGAAGTAACAAATTACATAAAGAATAAAATAACTTGAAAGTAACCAGTCTTGTTGCCTGGCTCAAAAAACTTATCTGTCACCCCGGGGCTTGACCACGGGGTCTAGCTTAAAATACTAATTGGTATTTTAAATTGTTTTTTTGGATACCGTGGTCAAGCCACGGTATGACATTTTGAGTACTTTTTGGTCCATGCAACAAACTTCATACAACTTTCAAAGTGCTAGGTTATTTTATTCAATTTTACTAACCTTTTAAAAAATTTATTAGTTTAGGCTCTGTGAACATTTCTAATTGATTTGCTATTTTGAGGTATTTTTTAGCGAAAATTAATTTTTGCCGGAATAGTTATTCATATTTCAAAAAAATCTTATAATTTGCAGCAAAAAATAACCAAAATTAAATCTTTTTAGAAATGTTCATAGAACCTAGGGCACTTTAGCTAATATTACAAGAAAAATATGTCAATAAAACTAAAACAACGATTTGTTCCACAACTTGCAACAATTAATCACGAATTTGAAGAAGATTTTTCTAAAATGCTTGAAACCGTTGATACAAGTCATATAAAAGAAAAAACGGTAGTTAAAGGTCAAGTAATTGAAATAAAAAACGATATGATTATTGTTGACGTTGGATTAAAAAATGAAGGTAGAATACCTAAGTCTGAATTTTTAGCTTCACCTGAAGTTGGGGACGTAGTTGAAGTTTTCGTCGAGAAAATTGAAGGACGTAACGGCAGAACGATATTGAGCCGTGAAAAAGCAGTTAAAGAAGAATTATGGGGACAACTAGAAATCATGTGTTCCAAGGGCGAATTTGTTGACGGTACGATTTTTGGTCGTGTGAAAGGAGGCTTTACCGTGGATTTATCCGGTGTAGTAGCATTCTTACCGGGAAGCCAAGTTGACGTTAGACCTATTAAAGATCCTACTTCTATAATGAATATCAAGCAACCGTTTAAAATTTTAAGCATGGATAAAAAGCTTGGTAATATAGTAGTTTCAAGAAGAGCTATCTTAGAAGCATCACGTTCCGAAGCTAGAGATGAGATGTTATCTAAAATTAAAGAAGGCATGGTGTTAGAAGGAACTGTAAAAAACATTACTGATTACGGTGCATTTATCGATCTTGGAAGTGTTGACGGTTTATTACATTTAACCGATATTTCTTGGGGAAGAGTTAACCATCCTTCAGAAATGTTAGAATTTAACCAAAAGGTTAAAGTAATGGTTATTAAGTTTGATGAAAAAACCAAAAGAATATCACTTGGTATAAAACAACTTGATTCTAACCCATGGGAAGCAATTAAAGAAGAGTTCCCTGTCGGCAAAAAAATGACGGGTAAAGTTACAAATTTTGCTGATTACGGCGTATTTATAGAGTTAAAAGACGGGCTAGAAGGACTTGTTCATTCAAGCGAAATTAGTTGGTTAAAATCTAATCAGAATCCTAGAAAAACGCTAACTATAGGTCAGGAAATAGAATTCATAGTTTTAGAGGTTGATACCGAAAAGCATCGTGTTTCTTTAAGTATTAAACAATGCCAAGAAAATCCTTTAATAAAGTTCGCTGAAAATAATCCTGTTGGTACTGTAATTAAAGCACCGATTAGAAATATTACGGATTTCGGTATTTTTGTTGCACTCGGTAATAATATGGACGGCATGATTCATGAAGGTGATATTAGCTGGGAAGATAAAGGAACGGATCTATTAAAATCATACAAAAAAGGTGACAAAATAGAATGCAAAGTTCTAGCCATTAATATTGAAAAAGAACAAGTTAGTTTAGGTATAAAACAATTGTCGCCGAATCCATATCAAGAAATCAGTGATGAATATAAAAAAGGCACAATAGTTAAAGCCCTTATAACAGAAGTTAAAGATGATGGACTCGAAGTATTATTAAACAATAAAGTAGCAGGTTTTATTAAAAGAACTGAACTATCGGATGAAAAAGACGAGCAGAAGCCTGAAATGTTTAAAATAGATGAAGAAATAGAAGCAAAAGTTGTTTCTATCGAGAAATTAACCGGTAGAATTTTATTATCGGTAAAAGCTCATAAAATAGCAGAACGTCAAAAAGCTCTCAAAGAATATGGTTCTAGGGATAATACTACCAATATGGGAGATATACTTGCTAATGCTTTAGAAGATAAGAAGTAATAATCTATAAGTTATTGCGAGGAGAAACTGTAAGTTTCGACGAAGCAATCTCAGGAGTTCTATGCTACTTCATGAGATTGCCACGTCGGTTAACCTCCTCGCAATGACGAAAAGCTATTTCATTCATCAATTTCAGGAGAAAATATTAATGTCGTATGTACCGATAGTAATTGAACAAACATCACGCGGTGAACGTGCTTATGATATATATTCAAGATTGCTAAAAGAACGTATAATCTTTGTATGTAGTACTGTTGAAGATCATATGGCAAACTTAATTGTTGCACAATTATTGTTTCTTGAAGCAGAAAATCCTAAAAAAGATATATATATGTATATCAATTCCCCCGGAGGAGTTGTAACCGCAGGTCTTGCGATTTATGACACAATGCAATATATAAAACCTAAAGTGGCTACATTATGCATAGGTCAAGCTTGTTCTATGGGTTCACTTTTACTTTGCGGAGGCGAGAAGGGAATGCGTTATAGTTTACCTCATAGCCGTATTATGATCCATCAACCGTCAGGAGGTTATAAAGGACAAGCTACCGATATAGAAATCCACGCTCAAGAAACCCTAAAAATCAAAAGGTTACTTAACGAATTGTATAGTAAACATACTAGACAAGAGTTAAAACATATCGAAAAAAGTATGGAACGTGATCATTTCATGTCACCGGAAGAAGCAAAAAAATTTGGAATAATAGATAATGTAATGTCTTTTAGAGATGCTATGACAATGTCAGCAAAATAAAGATTAAATTTTATAAAAAAATCTTATAGATTTAGTTTTACTATTATATAAGAGAATTAATTTGTTATAGTCAATTCAGTGGGATTTGCATATAAGGAGCGAGGAGTTAAACCTAAATAATGGGATAGCGACGAGTGACGATGTAGGCGAGTCCAAATCAATTGACTATATTGGGGTCATAGCTCAGTTGGTAGAGTGTTTGAATGGCATTCAAAAGGTCGGGGGTTCGATTCCCCCTGGCTCCACCAGTTAAAATAAGGGTTCCCTCTATTCTATTCTTTCTTAGCACACTCCATATGCTGCTTATATGCTGCTCACATTTTACTCCTGATTGTGTAACACATGATCATAGAGATAATAATCCTCTTATATTTTATAATTTTGTTGGTAATTTTATCCCCCCTGAATGGAGTAATCTCTCATCTCATAATGATAAGATACTAAGTAAGACTGCAAGACAGCTATTGTCTCTAATAGTATTTCGCATGCAGATCTACTATAATAATAGTATCGACGAGCTCCAAGAGACTTATACCTTCTTTGAAGAAAACTTAAGAGTCTGTCAAGAACGTGTAAGACAGTGCTTACTTGAGTTAAAAAAGAGTGGCTTTATTGATATGCATAAAGCAACGATAGTTAAGTATGGCATTAAATGCCGTAATACTCCTTGCATTAAGCTAGCTAGAAATTTCCAACCTGCCTCTAGTAAAATAACTCGTGATAATGAAAAAAATTTTTCACCTGCTCCAAAAAACTTTGGGGTGAAGCCCAAAGAATTTTTGGGTCAACCCCAAAAAAGTTTGGATGACAAAAAATATATATAATAATAAAAATATATCTAATAAATCTAGATCTAGTGAAATTTTTAACAAAAATGGAATTGATCAAGATGAACAATTATTACAATCTGGACCAGAGCAAAATCTAGAACAAGATTTACAATTTACAGCAGAAAAATCAGCAAATAATCAGCAAGATAGCAGAAAAGAACCAGAATGTAAAAATTCTGTAAACCCAACAGGTAAATCAAGCATTACAAGCAGTGATTGATAGAGCTGATTATACAAGACATAACCACGTAGCTGACAATAATGCAGCAGTAGAATCTAGATAAAATAAATGCTGGTTTAAAAGAAAAAAATTAGCAGACTTCTATCCATTAAGCCAAGAAGATGCTGATTTACTACGCATAAAATCTAATCGAGAGTTTAATCTAGACTTTATCAATAAGTTGCTTTTAAAGCTTGCAGGAGAATATTCTAATTATCATTTTGGTCATAAGAAGGTGCTACTGAATTACATGGCCAAGGCTCTTGCTAACGAGCTAAGAGCAGCTACTAAGGCTCATGATGCGAGTTTTCAGTTTAACTATCACGATGCAGATAAAGCTAAAGAGCAATATCTAAATGAGGTAGAAGGTAGTACTGATACTAGCAAACAAGCTCAGCTAAAACGTAAAATTATTGGCATCTTTGACTCAGATACAGCTTATGAATTGTTAAGCTCCTGCTCTTTTATTGGTGTAGTTGATAATCAGTATCAAATCAGTCTGCTTCAAGATATTCAGCTTTCAGAATACGCACAAGATAAGATACTACAGCAAGTGAGAATGATTTATGGTAAGAGTGCTAAGCAATTGGAAGTGATACCATGTACTAGGCTCTTATCCCTTTTTTAATTGTTTCTTTATCTAATTTGTCTAATTCTGTTATTGTAGAAAATAAATCCTTTTCAGGATTATCAATGGTTGGTTGAGCTGTTACTTCTAGTTTTTCTCTTGGATCTTCTCTATTAAAGTTAATTCCGACTCCTGTTGCATACTTTGATTTAGTTCTACCTATTAGTTTATAAGCATAACCTTTGTGCCTAATTGCCTTATTGCAGTTTGTGCAGATTGACATAATTGCTCTCCCTGTTTGAATTCTAATATTATATGAGGGGCATATTCTGCCCTCACACCATCACTATGTTTTTTGAATAACAAAGAAAGGTCTAAAACTCCTCTGCCAGAATTTTGTTCAACACTAGTATCTATCCAATATTTATCCCTATAATTTAGTACAAACAACCCATAAATAAAACCGTGATATGATGCCTCTGAACTCTTAGAAAGTATTGGATGATTGTTGTACAATTCTATCAACTGCTCAAAAAAAGGATTTACTTCTTTCTTAATTTTATCTTCGAACTCATTCTCTCCTTGGCTGTTTCTATCATTAGTAAAATCTTTGTCATTTAAATCAACAATTAAATTTAATTTTTCATCTAATATGACACTGGTTGACTTATCATCATCTTGTATTATTTTTTGTAATGGTTGGACCCTAATAAAATTTGAAGTTTTTTTTAGTCTATCCCCTAATGTGTTATTGTCATCAAATCTTATATTATCTTTTTTCTTTATATTAAAAAGTAACATTTTAGAGTTAGCATTTGTTATATCTATGTCATTTTTCAAGTTAAATTGTTTCCCTACACTTTCAAGTTCAGCACTTGTATATTTTACATATTTACTATATTGATGAAAAGTGATATTGCTATCTTCCCTAACAACAAGAATAGATCTAAATACTACTTTGTTTTCGTCCATCTTAAAAGCTATTTTTAAAATACTAATGCCTTTATCTATTTCTAAACTAAAACACACATCTAGAATCTTTTCCTTTAGTGTACCTATATTTTGAACAGCTAGAGCGTCACCAAGAAAAAATATAGCCAAAACTTAGTTTTATTTGGTGCTCCATTATTAGGAGTACTTTGCAAAACACGTTCAAACCTTTGCTTAAACTGTTCAGGTTCGTTTAAAAATCCTTCTATTAGTTCACAGCGCTCTACATTTTTTGTCATTTTTTCTCTCCCGGAAACAGTATTATTATAAATCTGTAGACATAAAATCATATGATAGATTATTTGCATGTCCTAATTCTAAGGTGGAGTTGTCAGCATACACTACAGTGTAGTCGTTTGATATAGCACCTTGTTCTAAATTATTTTGTACATTGCTTACAATTATTAATTGCTCTTCTTCTATATTCTTTTTATCTTTTTGTCTTTGGATAAATGCATCCAACTGATTTAAAACATTTTCAAACCACCATTCATTTTTAAATTTTTCTTTAAATTTCTCGATCGTCTCTAAAGATGGATTGAACCATTTGATAACTTCAGCTGGATTATTATTTTCAAGATCAAGTTCATCAAAAATATCACTGATATTATTGTAGAGCATAAATTGATTTTTGAATTTATTAACTAATTCTTGTGATGCACTGCAACACCAATTGACAAAATTATCTGCCAACTTAAATTCATTTCGATATAACAACCTCCCACATATGCCTAACATTTCTTCTTTGCTATGCAATATTTCCTTTTTAAAATCATTTATTTCATTTTCACTTTGAATACACCAATGAGTTAGCTTTTTTAAAGACTGTAATTGATCGTTTCTACATATTAAATGAGCTATTAACTCAGTATTATATACAGCATATTTTTTAGATAATAAGATGGCTTTAAAATTATTGATTGCATCTTGATTATTTAAAAATCCCCAATTCAATGCTTGCTCAGCTAATTCAAATTTGCTTTCCTGAAGCAACTGACAAGCTAATTTTACAAATTTACTTTTTAGAAAGTCAATTTGGAACATTGCTGTTTTATACTGATATAATTCATTTGTTGATTTAAAACACTATTGTAAGAAATGATCTACTTTTGTAAAATCTGCTTTATCGCCAGTAACAGAGTGCTCTAATAGTTCTACAAAAGCATAACTACATACCAATTCTTGTAATTTGAATTTGTTGGCTTCTTCTAATTTTAAACTCCAATTTAAGAATTCATCTAACTTATCCCACTCTTCTCGCTTTACAAAATATGAACCAAGGTCACCACCTTTCTTTTTTATTAGTATTTCCTTAAAGCTCTCGACATCTTCAGGAGATGTAAGAGCATACTTCATAAATATTTCTAATAAACCCCGTCTGCTATGCATTAAAAAACCTGCACATTTTTCAAGACTATAACTTGAGAATATTATTTCTCTCTTTTGTTCAAGACTAATGCTAGGTTCAGAGAGTATTAACTGAAGCAGGTCTATATTTTTTCTATAGGTCATAGTAAGCAATACATCTTCATACCTAGGCTTATGATATTGAATTTCAAACATATATTTTTTTAAGTGCTGGGGAGCATCCTGCCAAAGTTGTCTAAAGATCTCTTTATATTCACCCTGCCTATATTTTCCTTCAGAATTTTTTCCTATCTTATCTGCTATTACTTTTAATGTATTAAAATAATCACTATGTATCATATCTAATATGTTATGAATTGCAGGCCAAAAATAATCTCTCCATGGCCAGTCCATAATAATAATATTAAGTATCTCAGAAGCATGGTTTTGTAGTATGTAAACTTGTTGTTTTTCTTCCATTTGAGACAGTAAAAAAGTGATGATTTTGCTATTTTTGTAAGGCAATGCTATTTCTGTCGCTTTTACTATATTCTCAAGCTTCTCCATATCACTAAGTTTATTCCAGATATATTCTACTGCAACCGCATTATTAATGCTAATTACCTCTAATAACATATATTCATATAAACTTCTATCAACTCGATTGACATGGTTATGTCTTATTAATCTTGTATAAAAATTTGAGTCTTGTATGTTACCAGCTATAGCAGAACTCCAAAAATTTACAAGAATGTTGTTGCTCCTTAAACAATCTTGCCAATAAATATCAGATGTAGAGACTTGTTGCACTATAATTACTATCTCATCTTCTAAACAATAAGTACAGGCTAGCCTGTACTTATCGTAATTATTCAATTCATTTCTGGATAATAAAGCTTGGGCTGTTTTTTTGTAATTAATTAAGCCAGATTTTTCCCAGTAAATATGTAGAAATTAGAATGTTAATATAGTTCACTGTCTCTGATAATGAAAAAAGTGTATTGTGCATTGTATTTAATAAAATCAGATACTTCCCTACCTATTAGACCAACATAAGCTTGCACTTTTTCTTTTATAGGGTTTGGTAAAGGTAGTGAAGCAGCTTTATCTGCTACCTTGTTCTCAATTTTTTGCTATTTATTGCTATCAATCCATTGGCTAGAAGCAGCTATATTTTTTGCTGAATATCCTCATTTTTCCACAACTTGACTGCTATAGCGACAAGTAACATATGTTGTAGCGATAACCTCTCCAGATCAAGCTTTTGTTGTTTTAGGTTGTTATTGCTATCATCTGTTGACTTTCTATTACTCATAATATCCTTCCACTTTTATTAGATTAATTACTACAATGATAAACCATTACATTAATTATTTTATATCTCAAAACTTTAGATATTGCTAAATAAATAATGTATTAAAAGCATGTATATCAATAGTGTTGCTATAACACTTGGTTTTTCTATATAAATCTTGTGGTTAAGAATTAAGAGTAATCTTACTTCTAGTAATGTAAAATCTTAAGTAAAACTGCAAGACAGCTGCTACCTCTAATAATCGTTTGCTTACAGATCTACTATGACAATAGTATTAATGAACTTCAGAAAACTTATCACTTCTTTGAACAGTTTCTAGGAGTTTGTCAAGAACTTATAAGACATTGTTTGCTTAAGCTTATAAAAAAGAAAGTTTTGTAATCTCTACAATAATTATGAAATATAGTATTAAATGCTGTAGTGCGCCTTATATTGGATTTACTAAAAGCTTCTGACTTGCTTCTCAAAAATTTCCTAATGGAAATGAAAAAATTTTTTACCAATTCTAAAAAAATTGGATAACAAAATACATAATGAATCTTTTCTCTATCTACAGAAAAAAATTAGCGAATGAGAGCACAGTATAAACTAGAAAATACTAGAGGCCCTACGGCTCACAACAGGTGCTCTCCAGCTTAAAATTAATCAACGATTAAAATATACGGGGTGACAACTAATAAAGTCAAAAGAGATAAAGTCTCTTTATCAATTCAGATAACTAGATTTATTTGAAAGTAAAAATATTGCTAAATTTGCAACATCTTCTTTTGTAGCATATGATTTCAAAGGGATAGCAGAGGTATCTTGTGATAATTGAGCTTTATATGAAATATTATTAGAAATAGCCTTTGCTCTTATTCTATCTTAATGATGCTGCGTTAAAACTATTCCTGGTGAGATAGAATTGACCCGAATTTTGCGGTCGGCACAAAAATACATCAGATTTTTTATTTCTCCACTCCAAGCAAGGCGTATAACATTAGTATTAGCATAATCGGACGAATAATTTTTAGAACTACTGCCTGAAATTACTACGATACTACTGTTATCATGAAGTTTGGGTCCAAAATAACGCACTACTTCAAGAGGAGCAATAAAAGTCTCAGCAAACACTGTAGCCCACTCCTGTAGACTAGGAAGATTATCTTGATTTAGGGATGGTCTTGGACCGATAAGGACAATTCCGCTAATAGTTCCATCATTAATTTTATTTGCAGAATTCTTTATAGTTTCGATGTCAGAAAAATTAATTATCAATATTTTTACAATAATATTGGGATACTTTCCTTGTAATTTCTTTTGTAAGCTCGCTAATTTATCCTTGTTTCTTCCTGCTACTAATAAATTATATCCTTCTGCACCCAAAAAATCACACATAGATTCTCCAATCTGTCCAGTCGCTGCTGTAACCAGTACTGTGCTATTTGAATTGTTTGCCTTAACGCTAGTAGAGAAACAAAATATTAATATATTAGTTAAGAATTTCATTTTATGCTTTCTTAAAATAAGTATTAATTGATTAAAAAATTAGTACAAAAACAGGAATAAATTTGTTTCATACCTATTAACTACAATTTAGTAAATAACTCAATTATAAGTCATGTTTAATTTATAGAATGCTATAGTTTGATAACTTAAGCTTTAACTTATAAAACAATTGCCTAGTCAAAGTACTTGCAAATTTAGTCAACAGCCCATCATGTAATTCTTTATTAATAGCGGTTTTAATTAAAGTTGTGACTTGCCCGCAGGTTTTAAAGGAAATAACTGAGCTAGTTGGGTCTTTATAATAAACACCCAAATTATTCGGCATATTTTGTTCTATAAACGCTATTATATCACTTGCTCTTTGTGCTTCTGCTTTCTTGCCTAAAATATTGCCAATAATGTATGGCTTCATAAAGCATTGCCTTAAATATTCTTTTGTATTGTTTAAGGTTACTGGATCTTCTATTTGAATGTCTTTAATTTTACCAACTGCTTTAGCACCAAACATAATACCATTCTTCCTGCTTGATAAACCTTCATCAGCTGGCAGTAAATGTTTTTCTAGCATTTCAGATACTGTATAACTTATTTTAGATGATACTAATGCAAATAAAGCAATGCCTATTGGAACATTATCAATTTTAACTGGAGCTTGCATTGATATTTCATCTTTCAGCCAAACATTTGCTTTTGGAGCAAATAAAAAGATAAAAATAAATAAAGATGGGAAGAACCATTCCATGGCAAAAATACCAATATTACCTCTAAAAATAGCTCTAGTTGCTGCCCAAATACCACCAATAGTCAAAGCAAATTGTCCTACTGGAGTAAAATACTCGCTATTTGAGCTAAACACTCTGCCTATGCCATTAAATACTTGCCATATACTGCTAGTTTCACTTGGAAATACCCAACAACTAGTAGAGTTCTCTTTTCGTACTTTTAATATTTCTAATGCTTGATCTAATAAAGGTAAATTATGAGATTGACCGTTTTTAGTTTCTGGAAGGTATAATTATTTGTCAGTAAAACTCACTTGATCCCACTTCATAGTAAGTAAATTATCTTTACGTACTGATGTATATAAAGCTATTAAGAAAAAATCCTTCATTACCTGGTTTTTCTCTTCTGCTATTGCTGTCAAAAACTGTGGTATTTCTTCTCTAGTTAAATATCTATCTCTTGATTTTTCTTTATGCTTCTTAATGCCAATAACCGGATTTACTGTTAACATTCCCCGCTCAATAGCTTTATTAAGTATTGATCTTAAAATATCAATACACCTATTAGCAGCATATGTCCCTGACTCTTTACTGAGATGATTAAATTTTTCTTGAATACTTATTTTTGAAATAGCAGATATCTGTACTGGATATAAATCTTTGGCATGTCTATCAACTGTATCAAGATAATCTTGCCATCTTTTCATATTATATTTAGCATAATCATTAGTGTATCTCAGTGCTTTGAAAGTAATCTTGTAAGCTGATTCTTTTAAAGCGTGTTTTTTCTTCTCTTCTATTGGATTAATGCTATTTGATTTTTTAATTTAGATGCCTTTGTTCTTGCTTCACACACAGATAAATTAGGGAAAGACCCTATTTTTACTCTATAATATTTTTTGTTAATGATGCTACCTAAATAAAATATCTTGCTACCACCATATGATACTATCAGTAATAATCCTTGCTCTTTAGTATCTTTATATAAATCTCTTTTTTCTTGTGGCGGTTTAATTTCCTGAAGTAGTTCTTTAGTAAAAAGTAGTGATTTGACTGACATAAATCCTTCCAATACCTTCGCTGTATACAATTGAACTGTAGTATGTTTTATTTATAATGGCAAATCTTATTGTCAAACAATCTTATACTTAAATATGGGCTATTAGAAACTCACCTTACGCAAACTAGTGATTTTGACGAAAATTTGCCAATTCATTCATAACACAAGTTTCGTATTAATAGAGACTCTGTATAGCTGATAGTGGTATGAACGATGCTGTGTTTGTGATAAAATCAACTAAAAGCTTTATAAATTTAGTACACTATCATGTTTAATGCCAGATATTGAATTGAACAGCTTATAACGCTTCGTACAAAACCTAATCCAATAAGGCTTGTAGAGAACTTATTATCCGTAATTTTATGGCGTCTGAATATGACACTATTGTTATTTAAGTATACTTTGCTGTTTTTGCGTAAGGTGAATTAGAAAAATTCATGATTAACACGAATAAAATCAACTGCTGGCTGTGGTAATTGTGTGTATATTCAAACGGTCCTTTCTTTTTTAGAAGATGAAAATGCATAATAAATTCTAGTTATTATATGCTGCTTATATGCTGAGAATATTTGTGAATTTGCTATATTTTTTTTGATTCCTGACAAATAACTGCAACTCTATTACAGTTAAATTATTACTTTTGGTAGTAAGATAAATCCTATAAGTAAAAAGGCTATAAGCCTAAGAGTAGAAAAAATTGTATGTTTATGAAGAGAGTAAAAAGTAGTTAAGAATTGGACCGTGTAAATGGCATTCAAAAGGTCGGGGGTTCGACTCCCCCTGGCTCCACCATGTCTTATTTCTATTTCAATTTATAAATACTTCAAACAGTAAACATATTATAAACTAAGGACTTTTTACTATCAAAAAAAAGTTAGATAATATTCAATCTTATCATAATTCCTTTTTAGATTAGTTTTAACTTACTTAGTGAATTAATAAGAGGCTATAAAATGAATAAAGTAATTACACAATTATTAGAAATTAAATTAGTTGGTATTACAAGCCCGCACCTCAAACGCTGCAGAAATGAACGCTGATACTGCAAAAATAGGAATAATAATGCAGCGATTTTTTGCAGACAAGCTACAAGACAAAATCCTAAATAGACAAACTCCGGAAAAAGTTTTTGCAGTTTATACAAATTATGAAAGTGATGCTACCGGGGAATATACTTATTTTCTTGGAGAAGAAGTTACCTCTTTTGAGAATATAGATAAAGAGTTTTCAACTCTTACTATTCCAATGCAAACTTATACAAAATTTACATCCGATCCTGATCAAATGCCTAAAGTTGTTATTGATATGTGGCAAAAAATATGGAATATGGATGCGGCAATGTTAGGAGGGGAAAGAGCGTACATAGCTGACTTTGAAATATATGATGAAAGGAGTAGTGATCCACATAATGCAGTAGTTGATATTTATATTGGCATTAAATTAAACTAGGATATATGCTTTATCGGCAAGTTTTAAAAATAACTCGTTTTCTATTCCATCCTCAAGATTCCAACAGATAGCAAGCATAAGCTAGACAAAATACCAGCTTCTAACCTCTTGTATATGAATATACATTTTGAAAAAGCTAATTTAACTCATAAAGAAATTATTTTTAATTGGTTAGAAGAGCCTCATATAAAAGAATTTTGGGACAATAGTCAAGAACATAAGAATGACATTTTGAATTTTATTATCGGCAGAAAACAGCATTATTTTTACGGGACAACTAATTATTGGACTGGTTTTATAAATAATGAACCATTTTGTTTTATCTTATCAGATATGCTTGAAAAAGACCAAAATTTATCTGATATTCAACGAAAATATTTGTCTAAATCAGGTCATACGATAACTCTTGATTTCAGTATAGGTAATAAAAACTTCTTAGGCAAAGGGCTTGCTAGCTCTACTTTAGAAGCTTTTATAAAATTTTACCACAAACATATTGATCCACTAAGCGATACTTTCTTTATTGATCCTGATGAAAATAATCGTTCTATAATATAGCATCTTAACTCCTCATCCGGTGCTAAACTTGTTATAGAAGGTCCTTCTAAATAAATCTTTAGTAGCAGAGTGTTCTTTTTCGGCAAATAAATATACCGTATCCTTTAAGGTTAATTCATTTGGTATAGGAATATCGATACTAATGGGCAAAAACGCTTGCATTAAAACATTTCTTTTATTTTCTTCTTCAGCTTGTTTTTTCTGTTTTCTAATTTCTTTACAATTAGAACAGGAACAATGTAGATGATCGATATGATTACATAAAGGACAGAATGAGTTAACACTTACTATATTACTATCACCATTAGTATAACTTCTGCTTCTAAATTCACTCACTAAATTTATATCCAAACAATATTTACAGAACAATTCATTATGAACTAGAGGGGGAAAGAGTTTAATTAACATGCTAGGATATACATTAATCTCAAATTCTTCTAATAAATCTGGTATTTTTTCGTAATTATAATAACGTCTTATTAATTCTTTAATTTGTGTTTCACTTAAATGCGATAAATCTTCATGAGCCATAACTTAATATAAATTAATTGATTATTAGGTATATAATTGTAACTTATAAAATTACGGCTATAATAGAGAAAGTAATATAAATATACAACTATTTTTATTATAAAAGTAAAAATAGAAATTAAAAGACTATCAATATGAGGTAATTATTAGACTATAAGCTCTCTTGAAAGCTTTTAGACTTTATAAATGTAATAACAAATGCATATGAAACTTTTAAAGGCTCGACAGTGGAAACCTTGATTACTATTTTGCTTTCCGGTTCAATAAACTACAAAAATTGGCTAACTGTCCAGACTAGTGCGTGGTATGTTAGTATTACAGAAAAAAGATATTTTTGTTTAGGTAAAGTTGATGGTAATATTTTAACAGTCCGTCCATTTTACATTCCGAGATAATCATACAAGAATTTTTGGAGCAGGATACTGGCGTAAAGGTAACCATTTCTTTAAGTAAAGAGAGCATAGAATTTTTTAAATCAGAAGTAGCAACTGTACATGTTCCTTATCAAAAAATGATTAAGATTTTATTAGACTGAAATTACCGTTTTACTTAAATTAGGAACCTTCTTTGCTAATCTTATTTGTAGCGATCTTCTTTTTTAGGTTAAACTGAAATTTGCGTCGTTGTTTTGCGATCTCATATAGCACAATGCCGGATGATGTACCCAAATTAAGACTTTCAATAATTCCGTACATTGGAATGTTAATACAAAAGCTACTTCTCTCGACAGCAGTTTTGCTAATTCCTACTCCTTCGTTTCCAAACCAAACTGCAAGCTTGTTATACTTAGTGTAATCATGTTCATGAAGCACTACATTTTTGTATCCTTTCATGTGAGGAGAAGTAATGACTGAAACAAAACTTTCCGTCTCCAAATGATCCATACAGCTATTTGTGTCTTTGAAAATCTTTACGAAACTCCATGTGATGTCTGAGACGGATATAGCATTGAGTTTTGGCTCTGTACGCATTTCTTCCCATGTGTCAGGCAATAGTTTTTGATTGGTAACAATATAAGCTTTTTCAATCCCAAGTGCGTTAACATTTCGAATGATGGTGCCAATATTTTTTATATTATCAGGGTTCTCAATTACGGCGATCAAGTTCTTGCACCTAAACTCTTTAATTTTTTAGCTCTTGTGCGAAGAGTCGGTTTAGACTTTTGTTTTTCTTCCATAATATATTAAATAGATTTATAAATATAAAAATTATAAAAGATGCTAATGCATAATAACAAAAGAAATATTATTATGGCGGAGAGAGGGGGATTCGAACCCCCGACACGTTGCCGTGAACACGCTTTCCAGGCGTGCGCCTTAAACCGCTCGGCCATCTCTCCAAAATTTTTAGCATTGCCCGTGTGGCTTCCTATGTCATTCTCGCAAGGCGTTTGCATGGATACTTAATCGTCATTGCGAGCAAGCCGTAAGCTGCGTGGATCAATTTCACCTCTGTCATCCTGCGACTTGATCGCGGGATCCAGTTAAAAATACTAAAATTATTAGTATTTTTTATTGTTTTTCTGGATACCGTGGTCAAGCCACGGGGTGACACCGAATGCATTTTTCAATCCACGCAACAAAGCCCACCCGCAATGACAACTCGGTATCCATGCGGATAATACTAAGACTTATTCTTAGAAAAAATATTATTAGCTTCTTCTAACTCATTTTTAGTATTAACACCAACAATTAAATCATGATCAGTAGATAATAAATATGAAACTTTTTCACCATGATTTTTACATATTTTTACTATTTCAGTTAAATAAACTTCCTTATTACCGTTAGTATTAGTAGCAAATAAAGGTAAGTATTTATTTAAAATTCCGCTACTGAAAGCCATAATACCTGAATTACAAAGTTTTATGTTTTTCTCTTCTTCACTTGCATTTTTATATTCGATTATCTCTAAAAACTCACCATTTTTATCAGTAGCTATTCTTCCATATTGAGCCGGATTTGCTCTCTCAAAGCTTAAAGTCACTAATGCAGAATTAGTAAGGCTTAAGTAATCTATTAATTCATGCATAAGTTTTGGAGTAATAAGAGGATGATCGCCGTATAAAACTAATATTGTTTTATTTTTATCAATTAAATCTATTGCTGCATAAGTAGCATGAGCTGTACCTTTAGGTTCTTCTTGCAGTACAAAGCAACACATATTTTCATAGGGCGTTAAATGTTTTTTAAGTTCTTCTAAATAAACTATAATTACATCATTTGTGACGTTAAGCGAATTCTTTAATACCGTTTCAAGCATTGGAACTCCGCCGACTTTATGCATTACTTTCGGTAAATCGGACTCCATTCTAGTACCTTTACCGGCTGCTAAAATAATTATTTGATAATTTGTATCGTTATAAGTCATTGTTCTCCTTGTATTATTTCATAAACATCATCGGATAACTCATAATTCCCGAAAACTCTTTGTACATCGTCGCTTTCTTCTAAAACTTCCACGAGCTTTAGTAATTTTTCAGCTTTTTCCTTATCATCTATAATTATTGTATTTAATGGAATCCAGCCTATATAAGAGTCTTCAGGCATACCGTATTTGCCGGTTAAAAATTCTAGAACTTTAGAAAAATTTTCAATATCCGTATAGATTGTATGGGTGGTATCATCAGAGATAATATCATCTACATCTAACTCTATAACTGCTTCTAAAATATTTTCATTCGATGCTATATTGCTTAGATATTGAATAACGCCGTAATGTTTAAATAAATAATTGACACTACCGGTTTCGCCTAAACTTCCACCATATTTAGTAAAACTAGAGCGTACTTCTGCAGCAGTGCGGTTTTTATTATCGGTTAAAGCTTCAACTATTATAGCAATACCATTCGGGGCATAACCTTCATATCTAATTTCCGTATAATTTTCGGTATTAGAAGAATCATTAGCACTATTAATAGCTTTATCTATTCTTTCTTTAGGGAGATTTTGACTACGTGCGGCGGTTAAAGCATTTCTAAGACGTGGATTATTTTCAGGATTATTAGAAGAACCGGTTTTAGCTGCAGTAACTATTTCACGAATTAATTTAGTGAAAACTTTTGCTCTTTTTTTATCTTGAGCCCCTTTACGATACTGAATATTTTTGAACTTTGAGTGACCGGCCATATTTATTTCTTTTCTTTCAAAAGTAATATTATATACTCCGAAGTAAAATGAAGAGTAATATACGAAGATCAACTTGGAAAATAGCAAGGAGTCTGTAAGCCGAGGAGCGGAGCGTATATTAAACGTTCAGCATCCGAGAACTTACAAAGACGACATATACTCACATGCTTTCAAGAATTGAATTTTATTTTGAGAGGTGACTGTACGCAACGTACCACTTAGTACGTGAGTACAGGAATTTTCGATAAAATGAAAGAACAATTCTTGAAAGCAAAAGAGTAAGGCAATTTTTCAAGTTCATCCGATTAATTAACCTTGTTTTGCTTTAAATCTTTTATTCTTTTTATTTATTACAAAAATTTTGCTTCTTCTTTTAACGATCTGACAATCTTTATCACGTTTTTTTAATGATTTTAATGAGCTAACAACTTTCATAAAATATACTTTTACATTTAATTTGGACTGATAATAAACATTTTTATTTATTTAGTCAATTACCAATTTAAAGCATTTTTAAATAAAATACCATGAAACATGGTATTTTATTGACATATATTAAATAATATATTATATGTTTATAAAAATTAAGAAATACCACAATTTGACCAATAATTACAAAGGGATAAAATAATGAATAAATATTCATTATTTAACTTTACTCAAGAAACTATAAATGAAATCAAACAAAATGGAAGAGAATGGAGTTTAGACAAACCATATTATGATGAATTTCTTGTTGAATTACCAAAATTAGTTCAAAAATTTGATCTATCTGAAATAATTACAAAAGTAGATTATCCAGGTAAACACGTATCCATATTTAATGCAGTAGGGGAGCTAGCATCATATGCTCAAATTGCTAAATGGGCTGAGGACGCTATTAAAGATGAGCAGCAAGGTGAAAATGAAAAAGCTAATAATCAATGGAAAACTATAAAAGCAGTATTAGAGCATGCTAGAACATCAGGTATAGATTATTGTAGTTTAATAAGAGGCTGGAAAAATAATAAAGGGGTAGCACAAGGTGATCAGATACTGAAACTTACTTATTAAACAAAATATTGACTTAAGTATAGATGAACTGAATATAGCTAAAATCATAATAGACGAAGCAGATAAAGGAGAATACGGTTTATACGCTATTCCAAATAATTATAAAAATAATGAAAATGCAAAACATGCAGCTAACGAACATAAAAAATGGTATGAAAGCGTAATTAAAGATGAGGCTTTTTCAATGTTACAAGCTTTAAGCTATAGTACGAATACAAGCTCTATATTGCAAGAAGAAGATCTAATTGATCTATCTGAGGATGATTCTACGTTATCTCCAGAAATGTCAAAGGAACAAAATAATCTTAACGATCAACAACTTACAACTGTGGTTCATCAAGCAACTGCTCATGCTAACAGAGAGGAAATACCACATGTACAACCTTCTACTAGTTCTAATAGAGGAGAGAGCGGTACAGAAGATACTATTTTTTAGGTATGCAAGCTAAGGATTTAGTAACATTAATTAATGCCGGAGTGCAGATGGAACTACTAATCCTCAAGATGCTCAAGGTAGAACTGCTGAAGACTTTGTAACGCAAGTACAGTAATCTTTTGCAAGCGACAGGGGGTGATATTAATAATTTGTTGGATATGGTACCCGATATACTAGGTAATCCTCAAAACACTAATGATGCAGCTTGGGATTTAGATTAAATCTTTACCTCTTAAATGTCATAACTTCTTTTGTTTCGCAAGAGAAGTTATGATAGATTATTTTTATTTCTTAAAAATAATTAATAATTTCTATACACAAACCTTATATTTTATTATATTGACAAAATTTTACAAATTCTATATTTCCGTTTTCAAAAATTCAGAATCCATATTCCATGGTTTTTAAGATTTTAATTTAAATAAGGATATATTATTTGTGAAAGAGTCTTTGATTGAAAATTAAAAAAAAAAGATGTAATGGGTAAACTAGAATCGACAGATTATTTAAGTATACTTACCAAAATCAAAAAGCTTATTGAAGCTAATAATACTGATAGTGTAGCATTAAGACAAGGTTTATTGTCCTTAGAGCAGGTTTCAAAAGAAGCAAAGAATAATAAGCTATAAAGGTAAGGACATATTAGAGTTGCTTGCTCAAAATTTACCGGCAACTAAAAGCGATACATTAAAAACAACAATATTTTACATACTACTAAATGATTGTAGTGATTATTATAGAAATCATGAAGATGTTAATAATACATATCAATGGCTTAAAGAAGTTGGCGTAAGATTTAATGTGGTTAGAGCTGCAAATTTAGATGAAGAAACATTAACCTCAGAAAATTTTAACTTTAATAAAAAGTCAGCTGAGTTAGAGCCTGTAGTAAAGAACTTGAACAAATATTAGAAACATTAGGTATTACTAAAGATAATTTTGATGCTAATGATTTATAAGTAATCTTGTTCGCTTCTTATACCATAACTTCCCTTGCTTCATAATATAAGTTATGATAGGCTAGTTTATCTTATTGTAACTCAAGTTTATTTTAGCGTTGCCGGTATGGTTTGGGAATTGTGCCAAATTTTCCTATGTCATTCCCGCTTTCGTGGGAATGACATAGGGGAGGCAAAGAATAACACAATGACCATACTACTCCTATTATTATCCTTTATCCTCTTCTCTAAGCCGGCTATTGCCGATCCTGAAATAGCTGAATCCTTTAAATGTTCAAAACTTTTTCCTTACTTTGAAAAAAAATTTAATATCCCATCTAATACGTTACATTCAATAGCTTTAAAAGAATCGGGGAAAAAACATACAACCCATAAAATTAGAGTAGTATGGCCTTGGACGGTAAATGTTGAAGGAAAAGGCTATTATTTTAACAGTAAAAGAGAAGCCATAAGTTTTGTTAGAATAGAGCTTATAAAAGGGCGAGAGAGTATTGATGTTGGATGCATGCAGATTAACTTAAGGCATCATTTCGGGGCTTTTAATTCCCTTGAACATGCATTTGATCCAAATAATAACATTCGTTACGGTGCAGAATTTTTACGTTCAAAATATGATCAGTTAGGGAGCTGGCACAAAGCGATAGCTCATTATCATTCGGCTACACATTCTTTAGGGTTTAAATATAAGCAAGATGTAGTTAAAATAGCAAGTAATATGGCTCTTTATAAAGCATCCTTACATAGTTATCTAAATAATAATGAAGGGGCTTTAGAAGATACAATTCCGGTCAATAATAACAAAGTTAAAAAAAAATCACTTTTTATTGGCAATAAAAGATACAGAAGTAGTATTATGATACCAGTTCCTGCTAAAATTAATTAATTCTATGAATATTAAATTAATTACATGTTTTTTAATATTAGTAAGTGCGGTAAAAGTAAATACCGATTTTAACAATATTCAAGATAATTTTGAATATCAGGAAGAGCAGCTAACAATAGAATTACCTTGGAGCGACTGTACCGAAATTCATAAATTATTAGAGGAAAAATTATCTTTTTCAGAACAACAAATAAAAAAAGAAAATAAAATTCATGAGAAATATAAGCAATTTTATTTAAAACATAATAATCCTACTAATTTTTCTATGCAATTTCTTGAGAAAAAATCTGAGACTAATGGAGTAGAAACTTTAATATCAGGTTTTTTAAAATTTTGTGAAGATAATTTCCAAACTAGTAAAAGTAAATCTAATTCCCTAAATTATTATATTAAAAAACAACAAGACCAATGGTTTAATGATATAAGAAACGAGAATTACAAAATATATTATAGAAAAAAATACGAAGATAATATCTTTAGAAATAATTAATTTATTTCAATACTTGATTCATATATTGTTTAATTTATATTATTATTGTTGTGTATAAGTAGTTATAAATCTCTAGGAGAATCTAATAAGACAAAGAGCAATGTTTCAGCGGTAGCAAGAAAAAAAGTTTCTAGTAATGATAAACAACTAAAACCTGTCTACTTAGAGTATTTGGATCTAACTTCGGATTTAAATCCTTCAGAAAAAAGCCTGTTGAGTTTAGAACCTTTATCGCCTAATAATAAAAATACGAAACCTATAGTTGTAGGTATTCAGGAGAATTTTGAAGGGCTAGATAGAGTTAAAGGGGATGATATTCGCACTGCAAGACAGAGAGAACTTGTTTAAAATAGTTTGCTAGGAGATTTTTTAGGAGGTTTTATTTCTCGACCGCCACCAACAATTTTAGGAGAGAAAATTCAAGATAGGAGAGGATTATATATTCAACAGACTAAAGCTAAAAAATCACCGAAATAATGCAGTAGCGGGAATAAGTAACAGCTTATTTATCAAGCATGCAGCTAATGATATAATAAGTCGGTTAGAGATGATTGATAAGGATTTTTCGGATATTCTAGAAATATCGGCTAAATGCGGTTATCTTACGGGTTTACTAAAAAATGCTTATCGAAGTGCCGATATTACCGTAACAGATATGTCGCCTTTATTGCTTGATTTTTTTGAGCATAATCACAAATTGTTAATCGATGATGAAGATTTAGAATTTCCTCCGAACTCTTTTGATTTAATTATTTATTCATTAGGATTACACTGGATAAACGATGTGCAAAGTTTTCTATCTAATATAAGAACATTTTTAAAGTCTGACGGTATTTTTATCGGTAATTTTGTCGGAGGAAATAGCTTAAAGAATTTACGTCAATCCTTAATAGATGCCGAAATAGCAAGTGGTTTTAAACATTTTCCTCATATTTCTCCTTTTATTCATTTTGATCATGTCCCAATGCTATTATCACAAGCAGGATTTGCCGAAGTAATTGTTGACTATGAAAATATAGAGCTAAAATTTGATAATCCTTTAGCTTTAATGAGGAAAATAAAAAATATAGGTGAGTCAAATTCACTAAATGCTAGTCATAATTACGCTATTTCTAAAAAGATGTTTTCTTTACTACAAAATTATACAAACGGCTTTGAAGATAATATTAATTTAATTAGTTTTATTGCTTCACCGAATAAGAATAGTATAAGATTAAAGTTGTTATAAAGGTGATAGTGGTGTATGGTTGGTTGGAATGATGATAGAGGCATTGCCGTATGGCAGTCGATGTCATTCCCGCGAGAGTGGGAATCTAGGCTTTTTTGTTGTCACCCCGTAGCTTGACCACAGGGTCCAGTTAAAAATACTAAATTATTAGTATTTTAAGTTGTTTTTTGGACCCCGTGGTCAAGCCACGGTATGACAAAGGGAGGATAATATAAGGTAAAAATATGCAAGAATTTGATTTAGTGGTAATAGGTAGCGGTCCGGCCGGTTATACAGGCAGTATTAGGGCTGCTCAGCTTGGTATGAAAGTAGCGTGTATTGAGAAAAACGATACTCTTGGCGGCACTTGTTTAAATATAGGATGCATACCGTCGAAAGCTTTACTTAATTCCTCTGAAAAATATGAAGAAGCTCTAAAGCATTTTGAGAGTATAGGTATTACTGCAGATGTAAAACTAGACTTACAAAAAATGCTAGCTAATAAAGATAAAGTAGTTCTTGATCTTACAAAAGGTATAGAAAGCTTATTTGCTAAGAATAAGATTACTAGGATAAAAGGCGAAGCTAAAATTATCTCTAGTAATATCGTTGAAGTAAATAAAGAGCAAATTAAAGCCAAAAATATCCTAATTACTACAGGCTCCAGCGTCATAGAAATACCGAACATTAAAATAGACGAAGAATTTATTGTTTCATCTACCGGTGCTTTGAAACTTTCTAAAGTACCTGAGAACTTAATAGTTGTCGGGGGAGGGTATATAGGCTTAGAACTTGGTTCAGTTTGGCGTCGTTTGGGAGCTAAAGTAACGGTTATTGAGTATACACCGAGCATTGTACCTATGCTTGATAAAGAAATTGCTACGCAATTTATGAAACTACAGCAAAAACAAGGTATAGAGTTTAAACTGAATACTAAAGTGCTATCTGCAGTAAAGTCAGGAAAAGTAAATCTGACAATAGAGGAGGGCGGTAAGAGTTCGGTAGTAACAAGCGATGTTGTGTTGATGGCGGTAGGCAGAAAAGCCTATACACAAAATCTAGGACTTGAGTCTGTCGGTATTATTATGGATAAGCAAGGTAGAATTGAGATTAATGACCGGTTCCAAACAGCAATTTCAAATATTTACGCAGTCGGTGATGTGGTAAAAGGAGCTATGCTTGCTCATAAAGCCGAGGAAGAGGCTGTAGCTGCCGTGGAAATTATGGCAGGGCAGGCGGGACATGTTAACTATAATTTAATTCCAAGCGTAATATATACTTATCCTGAAGTAGCAAGCGTCGGTGAAACGGAAGAACAACTAAAAGAAAAAGGCATTAATTATAAAGTCGGTAAGTTTCCGTTTTTAGCAAATAGTAGAGCAAGAGCAATCGGTAGTACGGAAGGTATGGTTAAGATTCTTGCCGATAGTAAAACCGATAGGGTTTTAGGAGCTCATATTATAGGAGCCGATGCAGGTACATTAATTGCCGAGCTTACCGCTTATATGGAATTCGGAGCAGCTTCAGAAGATATAGCACGAACCTGCCACGCCCATCCAACTTTAAGCGAAGCTATAAAAGAGGCAGCACTTAGTGTGGATAAAAGGACTATTAATATGTAAATGTTCAAATTATCATGCCGTGGCTTGACCACGGCATCCAGTTAAAATTATTAGAATGGTAAGTTATTTTTATGGATACCGTGGTCAAGCCACGGTATGACAATGATATGAACAAGCAAGAACTGCGTCTTTATTTCAAAGAACTTTTAATAAAAAACCAAGAAAAAATTACTTCCGACTTAGTCAAAAACTCCCTAATCAATAAAATTAGCCGGTTATTACAGGAGTTAAAAGTAAAGACAGCAGGACTTTACTTTCCTCTAAAATACGAAATTAACTTACTTGAAATAACAAACTTACATCCTAAAATAAAATTCTTCTTACCGAAAATTATAAAAAATAAGATAAAATATTGTCCTTATCATTATAATGATCAATTGGCTTTAGGGGCTTTTAAAACCTATGAACCTATAAATAATGATTTTTTTATACCTGAGTTAGTTATTATCCCAGGACTTGCGTTTAGTAAAGAGGGTTATAGACTTGGATACGGCAAAGGACATTTTGACCGATATCTTAATAATAACCGAAATATATTAACCGCCGGAGTTTGTTTAAAAGAACAATTAATAGATAATTTGCTGGTTGAATCTCATGATCGTAAGCTTAATTTTGTGATTTCGGTATAATAACCTTAATTTTTTTAATTGTATAAAATATTATTACAAAAATCAACTTAGGGTAAAATGGTTGATATAATAAAAAAAATTGTCGTATCGATCGGTGTACCTTTTGCTTTTTTTTTGCACAAGCAGTTGGAGATTAGCTAGAAACAGGACAAGTATCCGGCAATACTCAGACTGGAGATATTTGCTTTCAATTAGCATTGGTAGGAGTAGGGACACTTATCATAGATCAGGCATTTTATAACTTGCCTGATGATGTATACAACGAATATGTCAAAGTAGTACAAGATAGTGAGATACAAGTTACATTAGTTGGCTAATTTTTTTCTATTCATATATAGACTACAAGTTATTTGATTTGTAGCCTTTTTTCTTATAAGTTATTACACAAACTTATTATTTCATCTTTATATTTTTGTTTGTGTAAATATTTGCTTTTTAAATTTAGATTTTTAAAATCTTTGTGATGCAATGGCGGGTATTTACTAAGCTTTATTAAATCTTCATCTAAAATAAAATGCTTACGAGGAATATTTATAGTTTGTGCATTCTCTTCACGATAAGCTGCAAGTATTTGAATTTTGTGGTTAAAACTCTCATCATCACTTCTATATGTTATTTTTTTCCAAGCATCTTTCGGCTCAACCTTATAATTTCTAACATCTAATAAAGAACTAAGAGTAGTTTGATATTTATTAGTTAAATTATTTCTAATAATTATATTATTTAACTCTTTATATATCTTATACAAATACTCCACGTCTAACATTGCATAATTTAACATATCACTAGTGATAGGGCGTTTTAGCCAGTTAGATTTTTGGTGGGTTTTATCGATAGTAATACCGATTAGCTTATAGCAAAGGTCATCATAGCTTAGCTGTTTACCGAATCCGCAAATATTTGCTGCAATTTGTATATCAAAAACATTAGAAGGTAGTATTTTAAATAAATTATAGAAAATCTCTAAATCTTCACGAGGAGCATGAAATATTTTAGTAATATTATTATCTGCAAGCAGCTTATTAAAAATATTCAGATCTAAATTGCTTAATGCATCAATTATTCCGCAATATTCTTCTGCTTTAACTTGAATTATACTAAGCTGAGCATAATAAGTATAGCGACGCTCAAATTCCGTATCTATGCTTAAGCATGCCTTATTTGCTAACCGGTTACAAAATTCTTCTAATGTTTTTTGATTATCGATAATTTGCATAGAAGCTATTTATAAAGCTCCGATAATTTTTAAGAAAAGATTAGTATGAGATAACGACAGGACAACTTCAAGACCGATTAAAATAATAATAATCCACTCAAGTTTGGTAGAATGTTTATAATTAAGGTCATTTGAAAGAATGTCTAAAAGTTCATGAATCATATTAAGACGATGATTCATTATATTTTGCCGTATTTCTATGTCTTGAAACTCTGCTGTCATGAGATATAGAGGCTCATAGTTCGGACGACGCCAAAAGAATTCCGGAGTATCGAATATATCGCTATACAAACTGATTGAATAACGCTCGTTAAATAATATACCTATTTGCTGTAATATCTCCTTTTTAGAAAGCGATACGCTACCGGTTCTAGCTAGTTCCTGTTGTATAGGGGTTGTCTGAACAATCAAGTTACTAACGGATTGCTCAAGAACGCTCAGTTTAACCGATTGTGCAAGAGCATGGGAAATAGAAAGTTTAACAAAAACTGATTTATCGGCTAAGATTATTTTATTTTTTTCTTCATCAATAAATGTTTTCTCGACTTCTGGATTATATTCAAAATAAATATAATCAAACACCGGCTCTTTAAGCTTGTTCACGGTTACTAAATCAGTATCGCTTAAAACTATTTTTTCTTGAATTTCATCGCCGCCCCAAATAGTTACACAGCCAAACGGAAAGAAAAATATCTCTATAAAATCAGAATCTTTATTTATCTCTTTCCGAATATATAAAACATCGTCAAAATGTTGAGGTTCAAGACCAATCTTTTTTAAATTAGTAACTAGATTACTCATCTTATATTCGGAAGAAGTACAGTAAGATGAACATCTCATGATTATTAAGTTTAATTTATATAAATTTAGAGTATAGTAGTTAGGAACCTATAAAGTCAATAATATTATAATTATGTATGAAATATTAAGTAATAGAGAAGTTATCAAAATAATAGGTTTAGATTCCGTAAAGTTCCTACAAAATCTCATTACTAACGACATAAAAAAGAATAATTACTGCTATACTTATTTGCTTAATAATCAAGGAAGATATTTATTTGATTTTTTTGTGTATGTTCCTAACCTTGAGGAAATTTACCTTGATATTGATAAAAGTAATAAAGCTGCTTTGATAGAGCATTTAAACTTTTATAAATTTCGCTCTAAAATACAAATAATAGATTGCAGCGAAGAATATAAAGTTATCTACTCACATCAAAAATTAGATATAGACACGCTAGTTACGTCTCGTGATCCTCGCTATACTATGCTCGGTTTTCGTTCTATATATGAGCTCGGTGTCATACCGCAGCTTGACCGCGGTATCCAGAAAACAATTAAACAAGATTGGATCCCGCGATCAAGTCGCGGTATGACAAGAGTGGAATCGGTCCATGCAACAATACCTCCCCGCGAAAGCGGGAATCCAGCTTCTTTTAATGAAAAATTATACCTAGAAGATAAATATAATTTTGCAATAATAGACGGAGTAGAAGATTTAATCACAGATAAATCTATTCCAAATATGTATGGTGCTGAGGAGTTAAATGCAATTAGTTTTGACAAAGGCTGTTATGTTGGTCAGGAAGTTATTTCAAGAGCTAAATATCAAGGTGTTATAAGAAGAAAGATATATAAAATTACAGCAGATGAAGATTTATCCTCATTAGTTAAAGATGAAGAAATACTCGCAGATAACGATAAAATCGGCGTAATATGCTCAAGTTACCGTAATAAAGCAATCGCCTTAATCAGAGAAGAAAAATATCTTGCCGATAAAGAAGCGGATATTACCGTTAAAGGGATTAAAATAAACTTATCTCTCGCACTTTGGTATTAAATTAATTAACAAAATTTAAATTATTAGTAAATAATCCATTGACATTTATTAATACTTTATGTATTTTAGTGACACAAGTAAAAACCATGTTTCATGGTAATTGATTGCAAAATATAAATTTTGTTTTTTTATGGAGAGTCTTTTTCAATTATTAAATTCAAGAAATATACAACAAATACCATCTATATTAAACGGAACTAATATTGATGAGCTTAATAATTCCAAGCTAAATATTTTTGAAGCTCTTTGCAGTTTAATGCCTAAACAGCAAAGTCAAACTGTAAAAATGTATTAGAAAGTACTGCAGTACAAGTATTAAATAAAATGATTTCCAACCCAGAAACTGATTGAGATAAAAACGGTAATACCGTTTTTGAATGGGGACTATGGAGTAATAGCACTAAAGTGATGGAAGTATTGCATAATAATTCTCAAATAATGAATAAATTTGTTGCAGCTGAAAAAGCACAAATCCAAAATTTTTGGCGTGTTACTATGGAGACGCATATTTCCGATGAATTTCGTGTCGAGCAAATCGAAAAATTTAAGCTGTTAGGTTTAGATATTAATGATTTTGGTCAAGATAATAATCATGCTGCTTTAATATTCCATAATAAAGACTTATTTAAATAAATATAAGCTTATTGCTAATAATCCAAATGATACAAATATAAGTGTATATCAAGCTCAAATAGATAAATATTATGAAATAGTTGAGAACTTACTTAAATTTGAAGCTAACCCTTCACTTGAGGCAAATAATATATTAAATTTAGTAGCTAACGGTACTTTACAACAAATACAAAATACAATATCTAAAATATCCAACAAAGGTCATAAGCATATAGCTCAAGCAGATTTTAAGGCTTTAATAAGAAAAGTAGAAAAATTAGTAGAAAAAGCATTAGAAAATTGTGACCTTGAAAATTCCACTGGCGGTAATAATATGATTGCTACACTTGGTAATATAATATGGTCTATTAAACAAAATATTTTCAAAGCCTCAGATCAAGAAAAAAATTATTACTTATCAATTTGCATGATCTACAAAATTTAGCTAAGCCTATAATAGAAAAAATAGTAAAACAAAAAGGCTTTAATGCTGAGATTATTGATCAATTTAAATTCCATGCTATAGCATGGCTTGGTGAATTTGGAGCAGAATTCTTAAAAGAATGCATAGAAAATATGAAAACACAAAACCTGATATAAATTTCTGTGATGCCGTTGGTAGAACTACGCTTGATTGGTATAGTGATTATAATGCTAAGAAGGTAGTAGAAACTTTAATCGAAAAAGGTGCTGATGTAAATTCTCGATGTGAACAAGATGCAATAACGCCTGCTAATAAAACTGCAGCAGATGTATTAGAAGAGAAAAAAACAGCTATAGTTGATTATAATGATTGTCATAATGCACTTGATGAGTACACAACTTGGTATAATAACGATTATACTGTAGCATCATTAGGTCAGGCAGTAGAAGAGTTCAATCTTTATGAATAAAAGATAGTTTATCTTAATGTTATTCTCGCGTCGTCATTGCGAGCAGTCGTAGACTGCGTGGCAATCCAGAAAAATAATAAAAAAATTCTGTAAATCAGAATTTCTTACTGAATTGCTTCGTCAATTACTTACGTAATTTCCTCGCAATGACGGAAAAATAGATCCACACAACAATGCCAAAGCAGGAATGAAATACTTTTTTAACTCCACAAAAATATTGTTTGTTTCTTTTTTTATCTTTATTATTATTTGCATAGAAAATTCCTATAACTTAACTCTATGCCAAATATAGATCTCCTCATTTTTACTAGCTTTTTAGCGATTAATTTGCTAGTTGGACTTCTAAATATCAAAAATATAAAAAATATTCGCGAATATGCGATAGGAAAAAGGAATTTTTCTACAGGTACGATAGTTGCAACTCTTATTGCTACTTGGATCGGTACTAGTACTTTTTTAATCGATAATTCAAGAATATATACGGATGGATTATTTTACTTAGTACCTAGTATATTCGGTAGCGTCGTTAGTTGGTTATTAATTAGTTACTTTATAGCTCCTTGTTTTGAGAATTTTTTGGGCAGCTTATCGGCAGCAGAAATAATAGGGGAGGCGTACGGTAACAAAGTTCGTATTCTTACGTCGATAGTTAGTATATTAATGTCTATAGGTAGAATTGCCATGCAATTCCACGTAGCAAGTTTAATATTACAGCTATTCTTTAATATTTCAAATTTTTATATAGATTTATGTATAGCCACCGTAATAATAAGTTATTCTGCTTTTGGTGGTGTAAAATCGGTTACTTTTACCGAAGCCGTACAGTTTTTTACCTATAGTGCAATTATTCCGGTAATAGGAATTGTCGTATGGAATGTTTTTAGTGATCCGCATATAGTTATAGACTCAAACGTACAAACTCGTCTGACTGATTTACAAGGATTGTTTCACTATACTAGTCCTAAATTTTGGATTTCTTTAAATATTTTTATATATTTTGCGATTCCGTCGCTTGGTCCTTCAATTTTTCAAAGAGTATTGATGGCAAAAGACACAAAGCAAATATCAAAAACTTTTTTTATTTCGGCAATTATTTGTCTTTGTTTATCTGTTTTATTTATTTGGATTGTAATATTATTACTATCTCAAGAACCGAGTGTTGACACTAATGAACTGTTTTTACGGATTATTAAAAGTTATATAGGATTTAAGGGGTTAATCGTCGGCGTTATTATGGCAATGATAATCTCAAGTACTAACTCTTATATTAACGTTGCAGCGGTAACTTTTACTAATGACATCATTAAAAAAGCTTCATTAAATTATAATTATATAACCGCAATTACTATAGGATTAATAGGTTTTATTATATCACTTTATACGAAAGATTTAATAAATCTATTTCTATTGTTAACTAGTATCTATTTACCTCTAATCACTTTGCCGTTAATTTTGTTAATATACGGTTTTAAATCAAGTGCCAAAAGTTTTTTTATCGGTATGATTGCTGCAATATTAACTATTATATTGTGGCAAATATTTTCTTTAAGAGCAGTTCTAGGTATTTATCCGATACTACCCGCAACTATCGTAAATTTACTCTTTTTCCTTGGAAGCCATTATATTTTAAAGCAACCCGGAGGGTTTAGTTCTTTAAAAGAGCCACTAGCCGTTAAAATAATCAGGCAAGAGAGAAAAAGAAAATTTTTGACTTTATTTCGTGATCTTAAGAATTTTAACATCTTTAAATATTGGGAAAGTACCCTACCAAATCAAGAAATTACCTATAGTTATGTCGGTATATTTATTTTAATATCGATGTTCTCATCTTTATATACCACACCGGGTAGCAGAATAATGAACCATTTGGATATATATAATATTATTTACCATACCACACTTATAACTGCTGCAATATTAATCACTTATCCTTTATGGTCTTTAAAGTTTAAAAAGAATTATTATATTATATCTTTATCTTGGTTTGTTGCTACTTTTGTTATATTAATATTTTTCGGTAGTTTACTTGTTATATCAAGTAATTTTGATCAGCTGCAATTAATGTGTTCGATAATTAACTTACTTATAATTGCAACGATATTCAGGTGGCAAGCTACTTTACTTATGACCGTTACGGGCGTGTTTGCTAGTATAGAGTTTTATAAATATTTTATGGATGAGAAGTTATTAATTAGCATAGATAGTTTTCAATTTAAAGTAGTATATTTCCTAACCTTATTTAGCAGCCTTTTAATAATATTCTTAAAACCAAGGCAGGAGCAAGAGAGATTAGTTAACCTAAAAAATACCCATTTAGGTAATAGAGTTAATTATAGAGAGCAGGAATTAGAGAAGTTACTTGATTTGAAACATGAGTTCTTACGTAATATAAACCATGAAATCAATACGCCGCTAACCGGTATTATTAGCCTTGGTGAAACCTTATGGGCTAATTATGATAAATTTAATGAAGATCAGCGTCGTAATGCCGTAGAGATTATAGCTAAAAGCTCTATTAGATTAAATAGCTTGATAAATAATATTCTAGATTTTTCAAAATTATCTAGTCTTAATTATGAACTAAATAAAGAAGATATAAACTTAAGCGAATTGCTACATGAAAGGATTAAAATATGTAAGAAATTATATCTAAACGGCAAAACCTTAAATTTTATATCTGATATTGAAGAAAATATAATATTTAACTGTGATCCTCATTATATTAAACACACATTCGATAATCTAATAATTAATGCTATTAGCTATTGTAGTGAGGGAATAATAAAAATTGATCTACACATACAAGAAAATAATATCTTGTTTAGTATAAAAGACGATGGAATAGGAGTACTGAAAGAGGATTTGCAGAGTATATTCGGTGTATTTGTCGTAAGCTCTAAAACACGTACACCGGCAGGAGGTAGAGGAGTAGGGCTTGCTCTATGTAAGAAAGTAATAGAACTGCACGCCGGAAAAATTTGGGCAGAAAACGATAAACTGGGGAAGACTACTTTTATTTTTACGATGCCTTATACTCGATGAACTTCAAAAATTGGCTACGTCGTCTTATAAGAGCTGCGGTGCTCACGTATTAAGTATACGCTCCGCTCCTCGCCTTATAGACTCTTTGCTCTTTTTGAAGTTGATCTTCGTATAACTATTATGATTTTAATATCATTCCCGTGAAAACGGGAATCCAGTATTTTTTGCTGTCATCCCTTGGCTTGACCACGGTATCCAAAAAACAACTTATAACACGCACTTTTCAACATTTTTATCTAGATACCGTGGTCAAGCCAAGGGATGACATTATTATGAAAAAGATTATTTTTAACAAACAACGAGATTTGATATCAATTATAGCACCGGCGTCAGGTTGTCCTGATGCACAGGATAAACTAAAGAAAGCTATTGAAATACTAACTTTACAAGGGTTTAAAACTTTAGTAGATGATAAGATTTTTTCAGGTGATGAATTGCCTTTTTTCGCTGCTCCTAAAGAGGAAAGGCTAAGAACATTTAAAGAGGCTATGGAAAATGAACAGGTTAAAATAATTTGGGCTTTTCGTGGCGGATATGGATGCGGTGAATTTGTAGAAGATTGTTTTAATATAAAGCAAAAAGGCGATAAAATTCTGATAGGCTATAGCGATATTACCGTTTTGCATTTATTACTAAATAACCATTATAATATCCCAACTATTCACGGTTCAGTACTAACCTCGTTACTACCGCCTACTAATCAGGATATTACATCTATAATAAATGTCCTTAAAGGAGAAAAGAGTGAAATACAACTTATACCTATAAAGAAAATTAGTGAGGAAAATATAACCGGTAAAATAACAGGCGGAAATTTAACGGTTTTTAGCAAATTAATAGGAACTTCTATTAACCTAAAAAAGGGTAATATATTACTACTTGAAGACGTTAATGAAAAAGCCTATGCCGTGCATCGTAATCTAGTTCAATTAAAAAATGCCGGTATATTTGACGATATAGAGGCGATAATTTTCGGTGATTTTACTAAAGGGGATGAGTTTGTAGAACAAGCTATAAAAAGTTTTTGTTTAAATCATATTCCGCATATAGAAGCTTATAAAGTAGTAGGAATAGGGCATGGAGAGGTAAATCATCCGGTTATTATGAATCATGAAGTAATTATAAGCAGTAATGTTTTAAGTTTTACTAGCCCTTTTGAAATAGTAGAAAACAAATGACAAATTCTATCAGAATAGGTACAAGACAAAGTCCGCTTGCTTTAATACAAACTAATTTAGTTATTCAGCAAATTAAACAATTTTTTCCTGATATTAATTGTGAAATAGTACCAATTATTACTAGCGGGGATTTAATCCAAAATAAACCATTATGCGATATAGGCGGCAAAGCTTTATTTTTAAAGGAAATAGAGCAAACCTTGCGTGATAAAAAAATTGACTTAGCCGTTCATTCTTTAAAAGACGTACCTGGTAGAATACCTGAAGAGCTAGCAATTGCTGCCGTTTTAGAGCGTGAAGATCCTAGAGATGTTTTTGTATGTTTAAATTATAAATCCATAGAAGAACTGCCGCAAAATGCCGTAATAGGTAGTTCGGCAGTACGAAGAAAAGCATTCATCCAAAAATAAGACCGGATTTAAAGGTAACGGTTTTTAGAGGGAATGTTGATTCAAGAATAAAAAAGTTAATGACCGGCGAAGTTGATGCGACAATTTTAGCATATGCAGGGCTGAAAAGGTTAGAGGCATTTAATCCGGAATATTGTCATTTGATAGAATATTCACAGATGTTACCGTGTATAGGGCAGGGAGTCATTGCAGTTGAAATACGACAAGATGATAATGCTATGCTTGAGATATGCAACCAAATTAATCATATTCCTACCTTTGAACTAATAAAACCTGAAAGAGCTTTTTTAGAATATCTAGATGCTAATTGCCGTACCCTGATTGCTGCTTACTCTAAATATTTAGATGCGGATCCTAGACATCTTTCCAAACTTGCTTATAGGGAAGAATTTGAAGAAAACACGGAACGCAGCACCGCAGCGTACAAAAGCGTACGTGAGGATGCGAGTACCGGATTGACGTACAAATTACCCCTAGAAGTAGAGTTTGGGAAGATGTCTAATATACAAACCGATTTTATGCTCGGCAACCTTGACGGTAGTAAAATAACTTTCCATACTGAAACCACCAATATAAAAACTTCAAAAGAAGCAGGTATAAAAGCCGCTAAAATGATGTTGGAGCAACTGGATAAATAGATATTTAGGGAATATATTTAAGGATTTTTAACCAATAAAAAAATGATTAGGATTTTACTAGATAAATATACTAAGCACTATAAAGAAAATAAAAGGACATAATACTATAAACTGAGCTGGTGGATAGGGTGGGATTCGAACCCACGGTACGGTTGCCCGTACGCCAGTTTTCAAGACTAGTGCCTTAAACCGCTCGGCCACCTATCCAAGAAGATTCATACCAAATAATCTTATATATTTCAAGGGAAATCTTGCAATATATAAAGTTAAATTACAAATCCGAATTGTTCTTTCACTTCGTTAACCGTTTCAGAAGCTCTAATTCTTGCTTTTTCTGCTCCTTTGTGCAGTATTTTTAATAAATATTCTTTATCATTCATTAATTCTAAATATTTATCACGTATCGGTTGTAGATTTGTAATAATAATTTCTGCCAAATCTTCTTTAAATTTTGTAAAACCTTGGTTTTGATAATTATCGATTATTTTTTCTAAGCTTTCTTCGGATAAACTTCTATAAATATCTAATAAATTACTAATTTCCGGTCTTGTTTCTTTATCATAGCTAACAAAGCTTAAATGATCGGTTTTAGCTTTTTTTATTTTTTGATGAATAAGATCATTATCGTCTTTTAAATTGATACGGGAAAAATCCGAAATATCAGATTTACTCATTTTCTTTAATCCATCCCGTAAACTCATGATTCTTGTACCTGTTTCACTAATTAAAATATCCGGGACTTTTAGAATTTCTTTATCAAATCTCCTATTTATCACACCTGCAATATCTCTTGTTAGCTCTAAATGCTGCTTCTGATCCTCGCCTACAGGCACTATATCGGCTTTATATATTAAGATATCCGCTGCCATAAGTACCGGATAGGAAAATAGCCCAAGGCAAGCCTTTTCTTGATCACTACCTGCTGTATCTTTAAATTGCGTCATTCGCTTTAACCATCCAAGCGGTGTAACACAATTTAGTAGCCAAGCAAGTTCAGTATGCTCTTTCACCATACTTTGGGCAAAAATCGTTACTTTGTCGGGGTTAAGCCCTGCTGCTAAATAAACAGCAAGACCCCCCATAATTGAATTATTAAGTTCTGATGGCTTAATATCAACCGTGATAGCATGCAAATCTGCTAAGAAGAAAAAACAATTATATTCTTCCTGTATTTTAACCCAGTTTCTAATTGAACCTAAATAGTTACCGAGATGTAAAGAACCGGTTGCTTGCACACCGGAAAGAACAGTTTTTTTCATTTAATACCTTTTTATTTTACTCATTGTAAAATTATGTTATAAATACCATTTTAATTAATATAATTATCTTAATAATTATGCTGTGGCGTTTAAGAATTTTATCATTTTACGGATTATTATCGTTATTTACATTTATTTTTTTTCTTATATGTTACATACCCGTAACATTTTTCAATGTCAACTATCAAATAAGATATAGAGTTGCCATTATCTTTTCTTATGCTTTTATATGGCTTGCAAAAATTTGTTGCGGTTTAAAATATGAAGTAGAGGGGCTTGAGAAATTACCGGAAACAATCTCAATAGTCGTATCTAATCACCAATCCTTTTGGGATCAAATGTTTATGCAGTTGATTATTCCTAAACATTCTTGGGTATTAAAGCGTGAATTATTTAACATACCCTTGCTTGGTTGGGGACTTCGGATGGTTAAACCTATTGCGGTTGACCGTGGTACTAATAGCTCGGTTGCTCAGATTTTAAGAGAAGGTCAGGAAAAAATAAAAGAAGGATTATGGTTAATAATATTTCCGGAATCAACTAAAGTTCCGCCTGATAGAACGGTGAAATTTAAGCCAAGTGCCGTAAAGCTTGCTTCAATTACTAAAGTTCCAATTGTAATGATGGCTCATAATGCCGGTTTATTTTGGCCTAGAGGGTTTTGGTTTAAGCAGCCTGGAACTATAAAGGTAAAGATTATAGGTGTAATAGAAAAAGAAGAAATAGAGCAAACTGACGTACGTATACTTAATGACAAGGTTGAGCAAATTATTAACAGTGAAAAGCAAAAATTATTAAATTAATATTAGATTTTAAAAATAATTAGTATTATCATAAAATTACAACTTAGTTCTTATGGAGGTATTTATGGTAAGTACAGCACCGTTAAAATTAATTGCAGTTATCGATAGTAAACAAATGATGCTTTATGACGCTCAAGGAGTTAAAATTACTACTAATAAACCTTTAAAATTATCTTTAGATTTAGAGGAACATCACCACCATAGAGAAAAAAGACAAAGCCCTTACCAAAATAAATCTACCCCAGGATCACTTTTTGAGCCGCATACTTCACTAAAAGATATAGAACATAAAAAAGCAGCAAGGAGCGTTATTAAATATTTAGAGAAAGTAACTACTGCTGATCAAGCTAAATATAAGGCGTTGATTATTGTAGCAGAACCGCAAATGCTTGGATGTGTTAGACAAGAACTTAAAAACGGTCTAAAAAAGATGATTACTAAAGAAATTGCTAAGGATTTAGTGCAACATAGCGTAGATGCAGTCGAACGAGCAGTATTTTCTTAGATCATCTTTATATGTCATCTCCGCGAAAGCGGGAATCCAGCAAAACCTATAAAAAACTTGTTTTTTTAGGTTTATTTTGTCAATTGATGCGTAATTTTTGTACTAGTATTAAGGCTATTTTTTTGGATTCCTGCGAAAGCGGGAATGACATAGAAGTCGTACAACAAGGTTTTTAGTCGCTTGCAATGATGATACAAATTAGATGCCTAACTTATTAAACATTTCTTATTATTTGAGATAGTTAAACCAATTTGCTTATCTGTATCCTCAAAAGTTTTTATAGTCTTTTCATTAGGAATCTTAATATGTGTTTTGAAAGGCAAACCGCCGCTATTTATACATTGATTTAGGAATATCCTCATGGCTTCCGACATAGTCATCCCCATTTGCTTAAATATTTCTTCTGCTTTTGTCTTTATATCTTCTGAAACACGTAATCTAATATCTACCGTATTCATAATATAGCTCCATTCAGTTATTATTATCCGCTATAGTCAAATGATTTGACTACACTTTAGTATATATGGCGGCATGCGTCAATACAATCATATTTTAATTAAGAATAGTTGCACTAATAAGAAAAAGTGGTAAAATATCATATCGAACAAATTAAATATTATGAATAATTATGCCGCAAATTTATTTTAACGGTCCGGAAGGACGAGTTGAAGGAAGATATGCAAAAGCTACCTCACCTAATGCTCCTATTGCATTAGTTCTTCATCCTCATCCTTTATATGAGGGTAATATGAATAATAAAGTAGTTTATAATGCCTATAAGATTTTAGCAGATAACGGTTATACCGTCTTACGTATTAATTTTAGAGGAGTAGGGGGATCGCAAGGTAAATTTGATAACGGAGTCGGTGAAGTTGTTGATGCGGGGGCAGCTCTCGACTGGTTACAGCAGAATAACCCAAATGCTCAGTCTAATCTGATATTAGGATTTTCGTTCGGAGCATGGATAGCTATGCAACTGGTAATGCGACGTCCGGAAATAAATCATTTTATTGCTATTTCGCCACCAGTTAATACAATTCATAAATATGATTTTTCATTCCTTTCACCTTGTCCTATCCCAGGATTTATATTACAGGGAGATAATGATAGTATAGTATCGGCAGATGATGTAAAAGACCTAGCAAATAGATTATCTAAGCAACAATCCCATATTAAAGTTGATTATAAAATTATCAATGGGGCTGACCATTTCTTTCGTTATAAAACTGAAGAATTTTCTAAAGCAATAAATGATTATTTAATAACAATCCAATCTAATTATCATCACCATAATAATAATGTAAATGAAGAAATTAGTAAGAGCCAAAAGAAACTATTTTTATATTAGTTTTTATTGTGTGGTTCGGCTTATCTGTCATTGCGAGCAGCCGTAGGCTGCACGGCAATCGCATGAAATAATAACAAACTCCTGAGATTGCTTCATCAAAATTTTTAATTTTTCCTCGCAATGACGCTAAAACTGATCCATATCACAACGTCTACAATTCTAAATAAGCTTCCATTGCCAAAATTAAGATTTCATCTTTTTTAGTATCTAACTCTTGAGTTAATTCTTTGTAAATTTGTCTATCTGATAGAGAAGTGAATTTTTTAAATAGCTGCACTAATTTTAAAGAGGGGATAATACAAAAAGCATCTTTTAATATTTTGATCTTTTTATTAACATTAAGCTTATCATTTAAATTAAAGTAAAATTCTAGTAATTCGTCGTTATAAAAATTTAAATCTACAGCCGTTTCCAAATAATCTATAGCATTAGCCGTATTATTACCTTCTACTTCCTGCTTCGTTGCTAATAAATAATACTCAGCAATTTCCAGCATAGACTCATGTTTATGAAATTTTGCAAGCTTGTTCGTTATAAAAATAAATTTCGTCCATAGAGAAAGTCTAGCATAACAACGCATTAAAGTAATTAAATTGTCACTATCAAGTTCATTGAAATTATAAGCCTTTGTTGCGTAATTTTCTGCTTTCTCATACAAAGATTTATCATAATAAAGTTTTGCTAGGTTTTTGCTACTGTAAAAAACAAATTCTTTAGATGTAATAAGTTTTTGAAAATAGGAAATTTTTCTATCTACATCCTCTTCAGTTACGGCTAAGATTAAATTATGGAATTCTTGTGAATCTTTTAGATCTTCAGAAGATAAATTTTTGCGGGCAATAGAAGCAGATTTAGCTTTATTATTCATAATATATTCGGCAAAAGCTAAAATTAAAGCATATCTATCATGATTAATTTTTCGTTTATTAAAAATATTATGTATTTTAGACGGTAAATCGATAATTAATATTAGAAATCTAATGACAATAAAACAAGAAATTAGTAATAATAATCCTAAAATAAGACTAAAGAACAAAGTAGTCTCAATATTATAATCGTATAAACTAATAAAAACTTTTGAATCAAAGCTCTCTATTAAAGTAAATCCGAAATAAAGCAGTAAAAAAGTAGCACATATTAATAATAACCTAAACATCTTTATTTACAAACTCCTGCATAAATTTTTCTGAATAAAGAAAATCGATTAAACAGTTTAATTTCTCTAAAATTAGAGCTTTATCTTGTTCTTTTACCATCATAGCAGAAGGTTTTTTCTCAATTTTGATAAACTTCTCCAGCCATTTATGGTTGGTAGGCAAAATTACTTCCGTACTACTTGATTTAGAACAAAGATAATTATTATTATATGCTTCTAAGTTATTTAAAATATTCCTTATATCTTGAGGCAGCAGGCGGGATTTTACTAGTCTTAGTTCTTTACTATAATCCTTATCTTGCATGAAATTATATAATAATAGATTTACATTTAATAAGTAATTAATATAGTCAATTAATCCCCATCCGCCTACATCGTCACTCGTCGCTTTCCTATTAGTTATAGGCTTCGCTCCTTGTTCCTTGTATCCGAATGAAGCTGAATTGACTACAGTTTCTAATTTTGGTTCTACTAAATTAGTCGGTGCTTCAGGAAACTTTAAAGAACTTACGTAATTTAAAAGCGATTTGGTAGATAATAGAGGGGCTGCTTCCTTTTCTTCCAGGGTAGTATTTTCTTTATTTTCTACTGCTTGATCAGAAATTTGGCTTAAATCTTTATTTTCACTTTTAAACAGTTTTAAAATATCGGATCTATTATGATAAAGAATAAAAGAAGATAAGACAAATATTACTATTGCTATAAAAAAGATATTTTTGCTTTTAAATAAACTATCGAATTTTTGCATTTTCAGATAATAACTTGATTACATCGTTAGGGTTCTGATCATCACAATAAACCACATTTTTTATAAAAGGTCTAACTATATTTGCGACTTTCAAACTTATAGCTACAACTAAACTATCTTGTAAGTATTCTAGTAAATTATTTTGAAGTAATAATCTTACAAAAGTCTTAGCACTATTCTGAGAATAAAGAAGTATAAAGTCAATATTGCTTTTAAATTCTTTTATAATAGATAAGGGCAGCTCATTCAAATATTCTACATTATAAATGATATGTCTAGCTATTTTATTAGACAAATCTTTAGTAATTTCATTTGAAGATAAATATATAGTCTGCTCATATAAATCAGGAGGAAAATGCTTAATCAAATCTTCCACGTTTTTAGCAGTATAAATTACTTTCTTGCCTAATAATCGTTTTGACTTACTACCTACTACCCAAACATCTTGTTTTAAGTTATGACCGGCTAAGATATTTGCTGCATATTTACTAGTTATTATTATATTTGAGTAATTATCTAAAATATCGATATTAAAATCTAGAGTTTTATATTTAATTAAAGGACAATGAATATAACGTAAATCTAAATTATATTTACTTATTTCCTTTATAGTTTCATTATTTTCTTTAATATTTCTAGTTAATAAAACCGATTTCATACAATATTTGTACTCCAATATAAAACGCAACTGCCCAAATAACAATAGCAGCTATTTTATTAATTATGGTTAAAATCGTACTACTTTTATTTAGCTTTCTGATATTATAACCTGCAACTGCTAAAGAAAAAAACCATATCCAAGATATAAGTATGCAAGTTAAGGTAAATATAATTTTTGCAATACCGTTATACTTTAAAGCACTAGTACCTATTACTATAATTGTATCCATAATTGCATGCGGATTTAATATTGACACCGATATAGCAAATAAAATTTGTTTTTTAGCTGAAAAAGCCCCGGAATTCATCATTGTAAGATCAATAGGAGGCTGATTCCAAGTATTATATCCCATATAAATTAAGAAAATAAATCCAACAATAAATATAGATAATTTTAACCAAGAAATTTCAAGAATTAATAAAGATATCCCAAGAACTGCCATACATATAAGAATAGTATCACATATTGAGGCTGCAATTATGCTAGATAAAGCCTTGCTAAATTTTGGCTGTTTTGCTCCTTGATTAAATATAAAAATATTCTGTACTCCAAGCGGCACTATTAAACCGAGAGCTAAAACGATGCCATGTAAAAAAGCACTTAATATATCATTCATTATTGTAATTTAGTTTTTATTTTTAATAATATTAATAAAGATGGGATAGTTATAATAGTAGTAAATAAAAAGAAATTTTGCCAACCAAAATTTACTACCATATAGCCTGAAATTATAGGAAAAATTGAGCGTGAAATTCCCATCATCGATGAAAGAAAAGAATATTGAGTAGCTCGAAATTTACCTTGACAGAGTGAAGAAATAAAAGCGATATAAGCAGTCATCGTCATACCACCGGTAATACTTTCTATTCCTATCGTAATAAATAATAATAAAGAATTTTTACTGTTTATTTCAAGAAAAATAAATAAAATATGTCCTAAAGCATGAATAATACCAAATAAAAATATACTATTTAATATATTTTTATGTTTCATAATAACACCGCCGACAAGTCCACCGATTATAGCTCCTACAACGCCCCAAAACTTTCCAACGCTTGCTATTTCAAAAGCATCATACTCAAGATGAAGCAAAAACGGATTAATCATAACATTAATTAAGTTATCCGGTAATCTATATAATACTAGGAAAATTAATATAAGAATAATGAAATAAACAGAACCTATAGGTTTTAACGCATTATATATAAAATTTATTATGTTTTTTTTATTTTGAT
>NZ_RAQN01000003.1:0-29529 GCF_003664375.1 Candidatus Rickettsia colombianensi | reverse complement strand
GGGAAATTAAGCTCTGTTGAGAATGTGTAATATCGCTCACCGCCAAGTCCTTCGTTAGTGACCTTTTCACGAGGTCCTACACCACCGCTTGCAAAGCCTCTTAAACTATAATCACCTAAATTAAAGCGATCGGAAATTCTAATAATTTTTCCTCCAAGCCCTGCAATATCGCCTCCGGAAGCAGATAATTTTAAAGTAAGCTTGTTATGTATGAAAGATTTATAATATTTACCGTCAACTTCATGCTTTATATATTTGTTATCACCTCCAACGCCGGCAAATTCTTGTGTGCCGCTTACTAAATAACCGTTCTTTGAAACAATTTTGTTATCGGTTTGATCATAAGTAATAGTATGTCCTATAGCAGAAGTAATGAAGCTTCCCATTTGCTCCTTTAAGAATATTGAGCTTGATGGAGTTGGAGCACTTAAAATATCACGTTTGATTAAATAATCTATTTCGTGACCTAAATCCTCTTTAATTTCATAACCAAGAGAAGTTTTGACTCCTATAGAGTGTAACTTATAGCTTTGATCAGTTGTATTTAATACACTAGCACCGCGTCCGGTATAGTTTCTAAATGCGTTTACGCCAAGTGATAAATCACGATCTAAAAAGTGCGGTTCGGTAATACCACCGTAATAGCTTGTAGTGTTTTTACTTACTTGTACACCGGCATTAAGCAGTTTCCCGGTACCGACTAAATTACGCTCTAAGAAAGAGAAACGTCCGAATAAACCACCGGCAGTATTATATCCTAAATCAAAACCTATAGAGGAAGTAGATTTTTCATCAACTTCAACGTTAACATCATATTTATCTTTAGCTTTAGTCGGAGCTAAGCTAATTGCTACTTTCTCAAAATAATCTAAATTTCTAAGATTACGCTCACCTTTTTCAATATATGAACGATTAATTATATCACCTTCTTCTGTTTTAAATTCTCTTCTTATAACATGGTCTTCGGTTTTAAGGTTATTAATAATATTAAGTTTATTAATATAAACTTTGTCGGCTTTCTCAATAATAAATTTAATATCTGCAGTATGATTAGCATTTTTCATTATATCCGGATAAACATTTACTGCAGGGTAACCGTTCGCTGTAAAATATTCTCCGATTTTTTCAGCTATATCATCAACCTTTTTCATATTGAAAACCTTGCCTTGCTTAATATTAACAATTTTATTAAGCGGTGTTATATCTATATTAGTTAATTTATTGTCTATTGTAATATTACCGAATCTATATTTTTCTCCCTCTTCAATGGAATAGGTAAGGGTGAAATATTCTTTAGTATTATTGAGTTCTGCCGATGCCGAAATTACTCTAAAATCTGCAAAACCTACAGATTGATAAAACTCTCTCAGTAATTCTTTATCATACTCCACTCTATCAGGATCGTAAGTATCGTTACTTTCTAAAAAACGAAACCAACGAGATTCTTTAGTTAAAACAATAGATTTAAGTTCTGAATCACTATAATTTTCATTACCACTAAAATAAATATATTTAATACCGGTTTTTGGTCCTTCTGCTATATCAAAAATAACCTTAACTCTGTTGTTTTCTAAATTTTCGATTTTAGGTGTTACCGTGGTAGCAAAACGTCCGCTACGTTTATAAATTTCTAATATTTTTTTTACATCTAATTCAATTTTAGCTGGGCTAAGAGATTCACCCGACATTGTATAAATTTCTTTAGCGAGCATATTAGTTTTGATTTTAGAATTACCGCTAAATACTACGCTACTTATAAAAGGTGTTTCAATAACGTTTACTATTAAATTACCCTCATTTGTTATATGCATATTTATATTTCTAAAAAGTGAGGTGGCATATAAACGTTTTATTGCCTCATCTTCTTTAGAATTATTATAGGTTTCTCCTACCTTAAGCTTTAAATAGCTCTCAATAGTAGAACGCTCAACCCTATGGTTACCTTCGATAGTTATTTTACGAATTACAGAGTCAGCTAATGAAATATGATAATAAAAAATCGTTAATAATAAAATTGTTAACTTACTAATTGATCTGATTTTCACCTAAAACCTTCTTTAAGATTTAAATATTCTATGGTTTAATGCATAGTTACAAATTCATCGTCATTGCGAGAAAATTGCATAGCAATTGACGAAGCAATCCAGTAAAAAATTCTGGTTTACAGAATTTTTTTATTATTTTTTCTGGATTGCCACACAGTCTATAGCTGCGGCGTTGTTGCATGGATTGAAAAACCTACTCGATGTCATCCCCGCGTAGGCGGGGATCCAGAAAAATAACTTCAAATGTTGATATAGAAGTTACATATTTGATAAAATAAACATATAAAAAACTTGTTTTTTTATATGTTTTACTGGATTCCCGCCTACGCGGGAATGACATAAAACGATCCATGCAACAAGGTCTACGGCTGCTCGCAATGACGATAAAGCTCTCCTATACTAATGCATTTAAACGTAATTAATGTACTCCACTATAGTAGATAATATAAACGAGAGCAAGCAAATCTATAATTTAGGAAAACAAATTTTGTATATCGTTGGAAACAGAAATTATAATAAGAAAAATTATGATTATTGCTCCTAATTGTAACAAAATATTTTTAGTCTTAGGATTCGGTAATTTATCTGTAATTGCTTCATATAATATAAATACTAAATGTCCGCCGTCAAGCACCGGTATAGGTAGTAAGTTAAGTAACCCTAAATTAACGGAAAGCATTGCTATAAATAATAGATACATTTGACCTCCCCCCGCTATAGATTTTCCTGACTCTTTAGCAATCGCTACCGGTCCTCCTATCTCATCGAATGAACGTTTTCCTACAATCATTTGCGATATTGCTTTTAGAGTTAAAGCAGACATATCTATAGTAGTATTAATAGCTTCCCAAAATCCTCCTAAAATTCCTATTTTAGTATGAATAGGTTCATTTTTAGCTATAATACCGATGCGAAGAGTTTTCTTAACTTTCTTTTCTTCGGGAGGCGATATAATTATTTCTTGAGGCATTATATTAACGATAAATTCCTCATTTTTTCTTTCTATAGTTAAAGTAGAAGAACTAAAGCCGTTAATTAATATTTCTTTCTGTACGTCCCCGAAATCTTTAACAGATTTATCATTAACCTTAACAATTTTATCTCCTTCTCTTAAGTCTGCTCTCTCTGCCGGTGATGAAGCTACTACGTCACCTATTATAGGAGGAATCTCTGTTTTTCCAAAGTAACAATAAAAACCTGCAAATATTGTTACGGCAAGTAAATAATTAATTAACGGACCTGCTGCAACTATTAAAAAACGTTCTAAACAAGATTTAGCATAAAAAGCTACTTTTTCGTTAATTTCTTCAGTCTTATCCATAAGGCTGCGATCATAGCCGTAAATCTTGACATAGCCGCCAAGCGGTATAAGACAAATCTTCCACCTAACTCCTTTTTTGTCGGTAATACCTATTAGTTCTTTACCGAAGCCTATCGAGAATTCCTCAACTTTTACATTAAAATATCTAGCAATGCAATAATGCCCAAACTCATGGATAAATACCAAGATACTAATTGTTATAATAAATCCGATTATAGAGAGCATAAAAATTTTATAAGTTTACTAATAAATTATTTTAAGGTATAAATTGCAAGGTTACAGATATCATTTCGTCATTGTGAGTGATATTGTTGCAGGGTTTGAGTTTCTTAATGTCATCCCGCGACTTGATCGCGGGATCCAGTCTTTTTTTTTTATTTTTTTTCTGGATACCGTGGTCAAGCCACGGTATGACACTGAACGTAATACTCACTCGCAATGACGAAAATTAAATTTTAAATTTCTTTTCTCTATGAGTTCAAATAAAATTAATAAAAAGTCGATTGCACGTATTGCAGCAGTGCAAGCTATTTATCAAAACATATTGCAAAATAACGACGATATGGATGATATCATGCAAAATATACTTTCTTTTTATCAAAATAATAATTCTATAACAGATTTACCGGAGAATTTAAAAATATCATTAAGTATAAGTCATTTTAAAATGCTGGTAAAGTCAGTATTTGAAAATATTAATAAACTAGACGAAATTATAGACAATCATTTAACAAATGATAAAGATCCTGCACATATGCCGATCTTACTCCGAGCTTTATTGCGTGCCGGTATATGTGAGCTATTATTTTGCCCTACTACGCCTGCTAAAGTAGTAATCAACGAATATACGGATATAGCAAATGACATGTTAAATGAACATGAGATCGGTTTTGTGAATTCTGTATTAGATAAAATAGCAAAAGAGTATACTCGTTTAATTTGAAAAATTGGCTACGTCATCCTACAAGTACTCCGGTACTCACGTATTAAGTATACGCTCCGTTCCTCGTCTTGTGGATTCCTTGCTCTTTTCCAAATTAAACTTCGTCTACTTATTATTCATTATAAGATTTTATGACAAATAATTTAAGCGGTTATAGAAATAAATTCGTTAGAGTCAAGACTTCTAAAAAACGTACCGTTTCCTCTAATAACTGGTTAAAACGCCAATTAAACGATCTGTATGTTGCAAAAGCACGCATTGAAGGCTTTAGGTCGAGAGCTGCATATAAACTACTTGAAATTCATGAAAAATTTAAACTTTTTACTCCTAACATGAAAATTGTTGATTTAGGGGCAGCTCCTGGGGGATGGAGTCAAGTAGCTTCCAAGCTTATTAAAGCTTCGGATAATAGCCTAAATAATAAAATAATCTCTATAGATTTATTAGAAATCGAACCTATTGCCGGAGTTGAATTTTTTCAAAAGGACTTTTTTGAAGAAGATACGGAAGAATTAATTATTCAGGCTTTAGACGGTAGAGCTGATATAGTAATGAGTGATATGGCATCAAATACCATAGGTCATAAAGCTACAGACCATATAAGAACCTTACTTTTATGTGAGCAAGCTTTTGAATTTGCTTTAAAAGTACTAAAGCCCTCCGGTCATTTTATTGCTAAAATTTTTCGTGGCGGTGCAGAAAACGAATTATTAAATAAAGTGAAGCGTGAATTTAGAACGGTGAAACATTTTAAACCTTCATCCAGCCGCAGCGAATCTACGGAAATCTATTTAGTTGCTCTAAATAAGAAATAATCAATATGAAAGGCAAAAGAAGGTTTCCGCCTTTTATATAAATTGCTATTTTTTTATTTAACATACTAGAGGATATAGATGATAATTACTTATATCTCCTGTTGTTTTGATTTCTTGAGCGTATTCTTGACTGCAGCTTTGAAAATCATTATACATCTCAACTAAATTAGCTCCAGTTTCAGTTTTAACTATTCTATTATATAAATTATTTTTTAAATTTAGAGTATTTTTAGCATATTTTTGTATTCCTGCTTCCCAATCATCTACGGTTAAAGTAATATTCTGTTTAAAATCAGAGAAATTAACAAGTCCATGTTTACTGATTCCGGCTATTATTTCCTCAAAGCCTTCAACTATTTCATTAATTCCTAGGTATTTTGTAACTTTTTGTTTGGCAAAATTATATAAATATGATGCCCATTCTTCTGATTGTGATAGTTCTGTTTTTTTACCAGGAAGTACCATTGTTGTTTTTCCCAAATGCTTATTAGTAATATTAATAAGATTATGTTTTGCATTATATATCTTGGAATGGATAGCTAGCTCTTCTATTGGAGTTGTTACTTTTCCGGTAAAGAAATTTTTTTTGATGGCTCTTTCAATTATCGGTTTTGAACCAGGGCTTTCAAAAGTTGTAGATTTATTAAAATGTAAGTTACGAGAATGTATTTCTACTGAGGTTAAATCTGCAATTATTGCTCCAAGTGAATGACCGCTAGTATTAAAACTATATTCTATGGCTTTACTTAAGCCGCCTAATTTGTTAATTACTTCATTAACAAATTCCTGAAGCGGAGTTAGTTTAGTAGGTAAATAGTGAAGAGTGATAAGCCCGTCATCTAATAAATCATATATATTGAATTTTGTGCCGGCACTAGCAATATGAACTTCTTTAGTTTCTTTATTTATAAATGCGACGGCTTTATAACCATATTTAGCAGTGCTGACATGATCACATGAAGCAGTCAGTATTTCCCAGCCGCTATCTGTTAATTGTTCATTGACCTTTAATGCTTCTAGATTATAAACATTTAAATCATCTGTTTTATATGCGAGGTCTAACCCTATATAAGCAAGTGTTTTAGTGCTAATATGTTTAGAATTTTTGTGTTTAGACATATCTACCTCTTTTTTATTGGTATTACCATAAAATATGGTTTTTTCTAACAAATGTCAAGTAAATATTAATTAACTTATTATTAAATAAAGATTGACATTTGGTTACCTTTGCTATATAGTACATTTGCGTTATGTTTAAAAACCATGAAGCATGGTAACTTAAAAAAGGAGATAATTATGTTTACATTATTAGTACGAAATTTATTCGGAAGTAATAAACCTATTACTTACTTATCTTTAATAGAAAAAGCAAAAGCAGATTACAGTGTTTATACAAAATTAGCATCTGGAAGTTTTCTTGCAGGAATAAGTAGTTTTTTTTCATCTAGTAGCTGGCTAAGCAAAATACCTTTAATAACAGGGGCTGTTTTTGGTACTAGTTATGGGGCAAAAGGCATTATGGATAGTAATGAACAAGTAAAGCTTTTTACTAAAGCTCATGAAGCAACTAAGGTTGAAGAGTATTTGGCTATTTCGGGGTTAGGAAGTTTTGTATACGGTACTGCTATAGATAAAAATGGTATAGATAAATTTACCGGTAAATATATTGAAGGAATGAACGGTAAGATAATATCTAATGCAATAACTCGTGTGCCAACCTTAAGTTTAACGGAAGACGGCGTTGGTTACAAACATAATGGTGGTTATGAAATAGTAGAATCAACAGATCGTGTGTTATATCAGGAAATACCTGGCGTGGAAAGACAATATACAAATAAATTAGTTCTAGATACTAGTATTCTTCCTTTACATGGTTGTATTATTCAGCAGCTAATACAAAATGGCTATTCAAGTGAAGATATTGAAAAAGCTTTAAGTTTAGAAACTGTTGAAAGGAGAGAAAGTTACAAAAATAAGCAATTAGCAGAATACAAGCCAAATTTGACAAGTAAGTTATGGTCTGGTACAGAGAAAGCCATGCAAAATAAAGAAGTAGAACTTTCAAAAGAAATACAGAAATATGCTGAAATAAATGAAGCTTATGAATCATTATTTAATTATCATACTTCTTCTAGTACTAGCGAAGAACAAGAAGAGCAGTTTTATAGCCTTGATTATAATAATCTTAATGATGATCAAACTCAAATCTTAGGAGATGAAGGATATATATCTGATATTGCCTAGTAACTAAATACAAAATTTTCTAGAGAGTAAGGTTATAGATCTATAACCTTACTCTTTTTTATTTAATAACCTCTTTAGCTCTCTTTTCAAAAGCCACAATAATTTTTTCGGTTGCTTTGGTAAAATAAGTACCGATTAATTTATCCAGTATTACGGACTTCATTTTAAAATCAATAAAGAATTTTAATTCAGTTCCTGCTGTGCATGGAACAAATTGCCAAGTACTTTTTAAATATTCAAAAGGTCCTGAAATAGCTACCGTATTAATCAAATATATTCCCTCATCTGTTATTTCGCTTGTAATCCGTGAGTTATATTTTTCTGAAAAGCCTTTTAACTGAATTACTAATTCGGCAATGACCTCTTGATTATTTTCTGAAATGATTCTAGCGGCGGCACACCAAGGCAAGAATTTAGGATAAGACTCTACATCCCACACCAAATCAAACAATTTCTGTGGCTGGTAAGGTAAAACCTTAATTTGCTCAAATGATGGCATAATATTAGAAATCCGTGACTTTACCTTTATGTTGCCAATCGCTGTATCTTGTCGGTTCTAGACCTTTAACACCGCCAATTTCTTTTTCTTTTGGCAAATTTTCTTCTTCTGATATATTATTATCTTTTTTATCGTCCATAGTACTAAATATATGAAATATAATCGTATTTATATTAATAGTCGTTTAGCTGAAAATAGCAAGATAGAATTAGCAGGTGATCATGTTCATTATGTTAAAACGGTGCTACGTCTTAAAGTAAATGATGGCTTGCGTATCTTTAACGGTACGGATGGAGAATTTTTAGCACAAATTATCGATATAGGTAAGCATAACTTATCGGTTAGGCTTAAAGAACAGTTAAAAAAGCCTTATACAGAATCTACTTTAATTCTTGCTATATCTATAATAAAGCAAGATAAATTAATGCTTGCAATAAATATGGCTACGCAACTCGGTATAACTAAAATTATTCCGTTAATTACTAGGCGATGTCAATTTAGATCGGTAAATATCGAACGTTTAACAAAATGTGTAATTGAGGCAACAGAGCAATCAGAACGTCTTACTCCCCCGATAATTGAAAAAGCTATCACAATACAAGATTATCTTAAAAAGAATAATAATTTGATGTTATATGCTAATGAACATGAAAAAGAAGAAAATTCTATATTACGAATTTTATCATCACTTAGTAACATATACTCTTGCGAAATGAAGAGGGGTTATACGAAGAACAACTTGGAAAAGGGCAAGGAGTCTGTAAGCCGAGGAGCGGAGCGTATACTAATACGTGAGCATCTGAGGACTTACAAAGACGACGTAGCCAATTTTTCAAGTTCATCGAGTATAACTATTATTGTAGGACCGGAGGGAGGCTTTACTAATGATGAGCTGGAACTTCTTGCCTCATATAAGAATACAAAATCTATAAGTTTAGGAAGTAATATATTACGTGCTGAAACAGCAGCAATAACTGCTATAGCACAGGTGAGGTTGTGGTGTGGATCAGTCTCAGTGTCACCCCGTGGTCTAGTTAAAAATACTAATAATATTAGTATTTTTAGTTATTTTCTGGATACCGTGGTTAAGCCACGGGATGACACCGAGTGGGTTTTTGAGTCATACGACAACATCTTCAGTTGGTTAGCTCAATGACGAAAAGGCGTTTACTTTGCCTTTTCTATTCCGGGTTTACAAAATAGCTTACCTAAGCAAAGGAAAGAATATACACCACAAAAGCCTATAATTATATAAGGTATGGTAACAATAATTGGAAATGAGCCAAATAAAAGTGTAACTAAATTAAATAATCCGACTAAACCCCAATTTATAGCACCTATAGAAGATAATAAATGTATAGTAGTAATAAGCGGATTATTAGAAGTATTTATTAACATATTTAAGCTCCTTTTAGTTAGACCTTGTTGTGTGGCTCATACCTCTGTCATCCTGCGACTTAATCGGCGTTGTTGCATGGATCAAAAAACCTATTCGATGTCATCCCCGCATAGGCGGGGATCCAGAAAAATAACTTCAAATCGATATAGAAGTTACACATTTGATAAAATAAACCTACAAAAACAAGTTTTTATAGGTTTTACTGGATTCCCGCGTAGGCGGGAATGACATGAAACGATCCATGCAACAACGCCGGTCAAGCCACATGATGACGCTGTGTGTGCTTTCCGAGCCATGCAACAAAACTAACGTAAAATAATCATTTCTCATTTTGAGCTATATGTCTACTAAATTTTATAATTCTATAATTTATTAATCCTTCTTAAAAGTTTGATATATTACAGGTATAACAAAAATTGTAAATATAGTACCGATGCTTAATCCTCAAACTATTACAAAACCTATAGAATTACGAGCAGCAGCACCGGCCCCGTCTGTAAAAACTAGAGGTAAAGCTCCGACTACAGCAGCAAGGGTAGTCATAAGAATTGGACACAAGCGAAATTTTGAGGATTCTATTATAGCTTCTTGAACCTTTACTCCTTTTTCTCTTAGCTGATTAGCAAATTCTACTATCATAATAGAATTCTTAGTAATTAATCCAATTAAAGTAATAAGTCCGATATTACTATACATATTAAGGCTATTACCGGCAAGCCAGAGAGCAAGTACACCGCTGGTTATTGAGAAAGGTACGACGAGTAATATTAATAAAGGGTTAGTAAAGCTTTCAAATTGAGCTGCAAGCACTAAATAGATAAATATAAGAGCAAACACACAAATGTTATAAGCATATTACTGTCTGCCTCTCTCATTTGTTTAATTTCTCCGATATATTCAATTATAGTATTACTAGGATCAAGTAACTTGGCGGCTATTTTATTGATTTCATTAATTGCATCATCAATTTTTCCGTCAGGAGCAAGATCGGAAGAAATAGTAACGGATTTTGAATTAATTATAATGACTATATGATTTTACTGATATTTTTTCCGTAATATTAGCTATCGATTCAAGCGGTAACATATTATTATTTTTTGCTCTGATTAAAATTTTACTAAAATCGCTAATATCTTTTCGATCTTTTTGATTAAATTGTAATATAACGTCATATAAATCATTACCCATTCTAAAATCCCCGATTTGTTGACCTGCAAGTAAATATTGTACCGTTCTGCCTATATTTGCCAAATCCATTCCGTATAAATAAGCCTTGTCACGGTTGACTTCTATACGTATAGTCGGCATTGCCGATTGTAAATTTCTATTGACGTTTAAGAAAATAGGATTTGTTTTCATTATATCAATAAATTGTTGTGATATTTTATCTAGATCATCATATTCAAGGTTCGTTTGAATAGTAAACTCGATAGGGCTACATTCCCGCTAACCATTGAACGTGGATCCATAGCGAAAATCGACATGCCCGGTATTTCGGAAAACTGCTTATTTAACATATTCTTAATAGTTTCTTGGGAACGAGAATGCTCACCCCAATCTTTTAACGGAATGAATCCAAAAACATTATCGCTACCGCCTGCACCTATTACCATCAGATAACCTAATATATCTTTATAATTAGCAAGGATTTTTTCGGCTTCTTTCACTACTTTAGTAGAAGATTCTAAACTAGAACCTTCAGGTCCTTTAAGAGAAATTTGTAAAAATCCGTCATCTTCTTGAGGTACGAAAATTTTTTGAGTAAATTTAAAACTAATAATTAGCACTATAAATGATGATGCAATAATGATGACAAATTTCTTTTTATTGTCAAAAGTTAGCTTTAGATAGTAAATATATTTATTTTGAATAAATTGTAGAATGTCGTTAAACTTTACTAAGAATTTCGATAAGTCCGTATTATGTTTTGTAACCATACGACTTGACATCATAGGAGTTAAAGTTAAAGCGACAAATCCTGAGAACAAAACACAAAATGCTAAAGTCCAAGCAAATTTAATAAATAATTTCCCGATAAAACCCTCTATAAAACCGACGGGTAAAAATACGGCAGCAAGCGTAATAGTCATAGCAATGATTGCAAAGCCGATTTTTTTAGAAGCAAGCATAGCCGCTTCCATGGGTTTATGCCCCATTTCATTATATCTAAAAATGTTTTCGAGTATAACTATTGCATCGTCAACTACTAAACCTATAGCAAGGAGCGTAAATATGTTAATAGAAAATCCAAAAGCATACATTACTCTAAAAGTACCGATCAACGATACCGGAATCGTCACAAACGAAATTAAGGTAATTTTAGCAGAAGCAAGAAATAAATAAGTGACTAAAACTACTAATATTAAAGCTTCAAAAATTGTTTGAAATACTGCATAAATTGATGCTTTTACAGGCGTTGCTCCATCATATGCGATACCCATACTTATTCCTTTAGGCATGGATTCTTTAATTCTTTCTAGTTCTTTAGTTACTTCATTTGATAAATCTATGACGTTAGCTTTTGATGCTTTTATAAGACCAAGAGCTTTGTAATTTACTATTGACAATAAATTAGGGTTTTAATGATAAATTTTCACTTTAATTACTTGGTTAAGATAGTTTTAACAGTATAACTGATGTAAAATGGCTACATTTTTCTATAAATTAATATAATAACGTATATATTTTAAACTTTGTAAATAACTGGCATTTGCAGTATGTAGGTAGTTTGTTATAATTAACTCACATAAAAAATATATTGATGTATATTATTGCCAGTTGTATATATTGTTTTATAAAAAAACATTAATACATATTAACCCATTAAAGGAGAGTTGATTTTATTATGAGTACACATAACAAAAAAGAACCCAAAAAAATGAATAAAACCGAATTTATAGCATTTATGACCGACCATGGTCATAATCATAAACATGCTTCACATAAAACATTAACAAAAGCTGATGCCGAGAAAGCACTTAATTTAGTTCTTGATAGTGTGATTAGTGCTATAAAGAGCCACCATAATATTAATATAACAGGTTTCGGTTCATTTGAAATACATCATAGAAAAGCACGTGAGGGTCGTAACCCAAAAACCGGAGCAAAAATGAAAATAGATGCTTACAATCAACCTACTTTTAGAGCCGGAAGAAAAATGAAAGAAGCTTGTAATTAAAAGAAGTAACTTATAGTACTGATAATTTCCGAACCCCGTTACAAGCTTGCGGGGTGACACTAGAAAAACCGGCTCATGCAACAATGCTCTGCAAAAGCCGGAATGATATAGAACACTTCTTAAGTACAATTCATAACGATATTACAACCATTGATAATCGAACGCCTAGAGTTTAACTTAAAACATAATAAGCTATACAATAGTTGGCTTATCGAAGCCGAAAATATAGAGCAGGTTTTAAAAGATTTAGAAGATTTTATATATATTAAGCTTTTTAAGAATAGCATTCCTCTTGAAAACAATCCTGATTATCATTTCATCGCTAGGGAAACTTCAGTTACATCTAATGCTAAAAATATTTCTATTGAACAAATAAGAAAATTACAAGACTTCTTAAGTAAAACTTCTGCAATCTCAGGTTATAAAGTTGCAGTAATTTATTCGGCGGATCTTATGAATTTGAATGCGGCAAATTCATGCTTAAAAATTCTTGAAGATGCACCAAAGAATAGTTACATTTTTTTAATTACCTCAAGAGCTGCAAGTATTATATCTACAATTAGATCAAGATGTTTTAAAGTTAATGTTAGATCTCCTCTACCTAATGCTCGCAATGATTTATATCTTCAGTTTATTCAGCCGATAGCAGATAACGAAACGTTAGATTTTATTAATCGTTTTACTACTAAAGACCGAGAATTATGGCTAGATTTCATTGATAATTTATTATTATTAATGAATAGAATTCTTAAAAAATCTGCTAACATTAATATTGAACTTCTAGATTTAGAAAACAAGATTTTTAATAAACTGCCAAATAAGCATCCTTCCTATTTACTACAAAAATTTACCGACATAAAAAAGCTAATATATAATACCATTGATTATGATTTGGACTTAAAAACAAGTTATATATTAGTGGTGAATGAGTTTTCTAGTAATTAACACGATATCCCTCCGTTCCTTTCTACGTTATCCATAAAACAACAAAATATATTGGAGAAATATACTCCTTTTTTTTAAAAAATAGTTAATAAATATTCAAGATGGAAAGCGGCTTCCCTCTCGAATATAAATTTAATTTATGTTTTATTTTGACTATTGTTCATTTACTCGTAGTATATATTAGGTTCTAGGAACTTTATATTTATAAATTAAATTACTTACATGTTTAAAACTTTAACACAAAATTTAACGAAGATTTTTGATAAGCTAGTTAGCTCAGGAATTTTGACGGAAGCCCAAATAGATGCTGCTATGCGGGATATAAGAGTGGCTCTTTTAGAGTCGGATGTTGCATTACCGGTGATAAAAGATTTTATAGCGGAAGTTAAACAAAAAGCTTTAGGGCAGGAGGTTATTAAGTCTGTTTCACCTGGGCAGATGATAATTAAAATTATCCATGAAGAGATGATAAATCTCTTAGCTTCAAGTGAAAGTGAGACAAAGCTAAATTTAAATTCAAAGCCGCCCGTAAATTTCCTAATGGTAGGGTTGCAAGGGAGCGGTAAAACTACGGCAAGTAGTAAGCTTGCTTTACGACTTAAAAATCAAAATAAAAAAGTTTTACTTGTTTCTCTGGATACTTACAGACCGGCAGCACAAGAGCAACTCGCTATACTTGCAAACTCAGTACAGATTAATTCATTACCTATTGTGCAAGGTGAGAAACCCCTCGATATTGTCAAAAGAGCTATTGCTGAGGCTAAAATTTCTGCTTATGATGTCGTAATTTATGATACGGCAGGTCGTACACAAATTGATAAAGAGATGATGGAGGAGGCTCTTGCAATAAAAAAGATAGTAGAGCCTACGGAAACTTTGTTAGTAATTGATAGTATGACAGGGCAGGATGCAGTAGTCACGGCAAGTAGCTTTAATGAAAAGTTAGAGATTTCAGGATTAATTTTATCTAGAATTGACGGCGATTCTAAAGGCGGTGCAGCACTTAGCGTAAAATATATTACTAAAAAGCCGATTAAATTTTTAAGTAGTGGTGAAAAACTAACCGATTTAGAAGAATTCGATGCTGAACGTTTAGCTTCTCGAATACTTGATATGGGTGATATTATCTCTTTTGTTAAAAAAGCAGCTAGTATTGTTAATAGAGAAGAAGCCGAAAAAACGGCAGCTAAATTAAAGAAAGGTAAGTTTGATTTAAATGATTATCTTCAGCAAATGAGAAGTATAAAAAAAATGGGAGGTTTTGGAAGTATACTTAGCATATTACCGGGTAGCGGTAAAATTATGGATCAAATAGATCAATCAAAATTAAATAGTAAAATAATTGAACATCAAGAAGCAATTATTTTATCCATGACGCTGAAAGAACGTAAGAATCCCGATATAATTAATGCTTCTCGTAGAAAACGTATAGCTGCTGGAGCAGGGACTACGGTACAAAAGGTAAATATTTTGCTAAAGCAATATAAGCAAATAAGCGAGATGATGACAAAAGCCAGTAAAATGAATCCTAAGAATCTATTACGTAGCGGAATTGGAAAATTGTTTTCGTAAAACGGCATTATTGCATGAATGGTTTTATCGTCATTGCAAGCGGGCATTGTTGCGTGGATCAATTTCACCTCTGTCACCCCATGGTCAAGCCACGGGATGACATTTTCCTTAAGTTGACACCCATGTGCCTTTGTAGGGATGGCTTCGAGGGTTTTTTAAAAACCATCCGGTACTATAGTGAGCAACACCTATTGGCGTAGTATTAAATTTAATTAATTTTTAATTTCAAAGCATTTGCAAAAAATGTATAAATATTGATAAAATAATTAGCACTGTCTTTTAAGTCACTACCGCTACCGTGTCCGCTATCACTACTTTCTAAGAAATAAGTTGTAGTGTTTGGATTTTGCTCAAGTACATACTCAAAAATGCGTGCATGCCATGGATGTACACGCTGATCAAGTACTGAACCGGTAATTAAAATAATAGGATATTTTTGAGTTAAAGATAAATTTTCTAAAGGTGCATATTTTTTAATATGTACTAAATCATTTGGATTTTCCGGGTCGCCATATTCAGTTACCCATGAATGTCCTGCTCCGAATTCTTTATAGCGTATCATATCAAGTATCGGTACTTCGCATGCTATAGCTCCAAATAAATCGGGACGCTGCGTCATTGCAACACTTACTAGCAATCCGCCGTTACTTCCTCCTTTGATTCCTAAATACTCAGGGCTAGTAATGTTTTGCTTTATTAAATCCTCTGCTACTGCAATAAAATCATTAAAGCCGGTTTGACGCTTTATCCCTTGAGCTGCTTTATGCCACTCAGGACCAAACTCTCCGCCGCCTCTGATATTAGCAAGAACACTAACCCCGCCGCCATGTTTAACCCATACTTCATTTTCCATGCGAGAGAAATATGGAGAGTTGATTACTTGAAAACCACCATATGCTTCAAGTAATGTTGGATTCTTACCATCAAATTTTGTACCTTTTTTATAGACAATAAAATATGGTATTTTAAATCCATCCGAGCTTGTTGCTTCCTTTTGATCTACAACATAATTTTTGCTATCAAACGGATATAAAGGCTTTCTAATAACTTTTAATTCATGAGTTTTATCCCATAAATAGATAGTTGGAGGAACTATAGAATTTTCTATAGTAATTAATGCATCTTCCTCATCATCATCAGAATACATACCAAAAATTGCATTTTCATAAGGCAGCTTTAAGTTTATCGGTTTTGTCCATTCATTATTTTCTAATGTAAATGTTACTACTTTTGAAATAACATTCTCATAGCTAGTTAAAAATACTGTATCTTTAGTCATTCCTACAAAATAAAATACTTCCCTCTCTGTTGGGGTAAATAATATTTTTAAGCTAGCTTTATCGCTATCTTCTTTTAGAAGATCAGTGTAGTGTATGGCAACAAGTGAACCTGCTTTTATATTACTACCTTTAAATTGCCAATCGGAACGCAGCAGCCAAAATACATATTCTTTAAAAGAACCTTGAGGTGTTGCATCTGATGGCATATTTATTTTTTGTAATTTTAAGCTCTCATCTTTAGTATTTAAAATATAATTATCGTAATTATAAAAATCCTTATCTGCAGATATAAATATTAAAGATGAAGAAATATTATCGGATAAAAGCTTACCGGCTGATACACGTATATAATTCTTTGGTATTTCAAATAGTTTTTTGGCTTTCTCTATAGGTTCTCCTCGCTTCCATATGTAGAGCGAGCTAGGATATAAAGAGTCAGTAACTTCCTCTTTATGCAAAACTGGATTAAATATAATAGTATCTTGGTCGATCCAAGTAGGATAAGTAAATTTACCTTCTAGTAATTTTCCGCTACTTGTTTTTGGCTCAAAACCATTTTTTACAAAATCTTTTTTCTCTAAATCCCATTCTGCAAAAAAGGTTTCATCTTTACCGCCAAATGACATGGTAATTAAGAAACGATTAGGGTTTTGAAAACAATCACTCCCACCTCGATACATTACTTTTTTACCAAATTTTTTGGATAATTTATCAAAATCGATTAGAACTTCCCAATTTGGTTTATCTTCAGAGTAGTTTTTAACTAACGTCCTACGCCATAATCCTTGCGGATTTTTATCATCCATCCAAAAATTATATACATACCCTTTACGGATAATACCATATAGAGTTTTTCTTTGATCATAAAATATAGATTCTATTTCTTTCTTAACTACCTTATAAGCAGGCATAGATTGGAAAGCATTTTCTGTTTTATCAGTACGCTCTTTTGCCCATTTTAGAGCTTCAGCTCCTTCAGCTTCTTCTAGAAATTTAGTGTCTTTTGGATTATATATTTGTTCATTATTATTTCCCATAGCTTGAACACAAAAAGTTAATAAAACAATTATAAAATAGTGGGTAATTTTTTTTTTTCATTATTTTAATAATATCTCTTAAATTAAAAGCTTTATTTAAAGTTTTCTTTGAATTAGAATAGTATTTTATCATACACCTTGAATAAAATCAAAGAAAATGCTAGGTTTTGTGGACATTTCTAATTGATTTGCTATTTTGAGGTATTTTTTAGCGAAAATTAATAAGATTTTTGTAGGAATAGTATTCATATTTCAAAAAAATCTTATAATTTGCAGCAAAAAATAACCAAAATTGAATCTTTTTAGAAATGTCCACAAAACCTAAGCTAGCACTAGCAAAAATACAAAATATGAGAGTTATGGCTAATGATTTAAGTATTTATATTCATTGGCCGTTTTGTTTGTCAAAATGTCCATATTGTGATTTTAATTCTCATGTGGCAGGCAATATAGATCATAATCAGTGGCTTAAATCCTATGAAACAGAAATTGAGTATTTTAAGGCTATTATTCAAAATAAATATATAAAATCTATTTTTTTTGGTGGTGGTACTCCCTCTTTAATGAATCCTGCAATAGTTGAAGGGATAATAAATAAAATCAGTAATTTAGCAATTATTGATAATCAAACCGAGATAACTCTAGAAACTAATCCCACATCCTTTGAAACTGAAAAATTTAAAGCATTCAAATCCGCTGGAATTAATCGTGTTTCAATTGGAGTGCAATCCTTAAAAGAAGACGATTTAAAAAAATTAGGTAGAACTCATGATGCTTTGCAAGCAATCAAAACAATTGAGGCGGTAAATACGATTTTTCCACGAGTATCATTTGATTTAATATATGCACGTAGTGGTCAGAAATTAAAAGACTGGCAAGAAGAATTAAAGCAAGCTATGCAGCTCGCAAACGGCCATATTTCTCTTTATCAATTGACTATCGAAAAAGGTACGCCTTTTTATAAATTATTTAAGGAGGGTAATCTGATTTTGCCGCATTCGGATGAAGCGGCTGAGATGTATGAGTGGACAAACCATTATCTAGAATCTAAAAAATATTTTAGATATGAGATATCTAATTATGCTCAAGTAGAGCATGCATGTTTGCATAACTTAGCTTATTGGAATTATAATAATTATTTAGGTATAGGTCCTGGAGCTCATAGTAGAATAATTGATGCTTCAAGTTCAGTATCGGCAATTATGATGTGGCATAAACCTGAAAAATGGTTAGATTCGGTTAACACAAAAAATGTCGGTATTCAAACTAATACTAAGTTAACACATCAAGAGATTATTGAAGAAATCCTAATGATGGGGTTACGTCTTAGCAAGGGTATAAATATTTCTACATTAGAGCAGAAATTGAACACGAAATTAGAGAATATTTTGGAAATGAATAATCTTAAGCATTATCAAAGTCAAGACTTAATTAAGTTAGATAAAAATATCTATCTTACCGATAAAGGTTTGATGCTGCATAGTTACATAGTACCTAGATTGATGATATGAAAATTATTCAAGTAATTTTAAAGTTTAGAATGTAAACTTGAGTTTAAGACCGAAAAAGTATATGTGAATGGTGTTGAATATGATCAAAAAGTCGGAAATCCAATTACACCTATAGCGGATGCTATTAAGACAGATAATATTGATGAAGTAAAAAAATATTAGACGAGGGATATGGAGTAAATCAACCATGCTTGGGCTGGACTCCTCTAGATTATGCTATATCGAATAATAATATAAAAATTGCCGAATTTTTAATTAATCAGGGAATGAGTCCTAATTTAAGGTATGAAGTCGGTATTACCGGAATGATGATGCTAGCCGCAGAAAGAAATAATCCTGATTTAATAAAACTGTTGCTTAAGTTAGGTGTTAATCCTAATGTTCAAAATTCTAAAACCGGAATGACTTCCCTTATGTATGCAGCATCATATCTTAATGTTGAACCTGTCCGTATTTTATTAGAATATGAAGCAGATCAAAAAATTAAAGATTTTAAAGGAAAAAGAGCTTTAGATTGGATAGCAGTGGATGCTAATAGAAAATTACATGCTTCTGACGCAGAATATTATACTGCTTTATTTTTCGCTCCATTTGAAACTAAACAGAAAATTATAAAAGAAAGAAATAGTATTAAGACAAGAAATAAAGAAGAGGAAAAAGAAATAAAAAAGCTTCTCAATTCTTACCGTTAAATTTTGGTAGTGTTTCTATTTATATTTTGCAAGTTAGGATAAAAACCTATCTTAATGTTCTGCCTCTGTCATTGCAAAAAAAATTGTATAACAATTGACGAAGCAAGGAAGAGCAAAAATTCTGTAAATCAGAATTTTTTTATTATTTTTTGGGGACGTGCCATGCAATCTACGACTGCAGCGTTGTTGCATGTATCAGAAAAAGCATTCGATATCATACCGTGGCTTGATCACCGTATCCATAAAAACAACTTTTTATACTAATAATTTTAGTATTTTAAGCTGGATACTGCGATCAAGTCGCGGTATGACAGCTGAAGAATCGAACCATACAACAAGACCCTAGCTACTGGACAATTACCACCATTCTACGAATGCTTGCAATGATGTTTTTATGTGATTTACATAAAACCGTCTTATTGCTTAATACAACGATATCACCGGAAGTAATATATATAGTTTTGAATAGATTCTTGATCTACGATTTCTCTAATTTTATTTAAAAACCCTGCTGCTCTTTGTGTTTCAGGAATAGCATCCATTTTTATTCTGCTGTAATAACCGGTAGCATGTTCTACTAATAAAGGGAGATTCTTGCTCACTATTTTACATGAAAAAGAATCTGCACTTGTTACTGTAAATTCATTACTACACCCTATTAAGATATCTTGGTAGCTCAGTTGATTTAATATATCTTTAAGGCTAATATATACTATAGGTAGATTCTCATGTCCTTTATGTACAATCCCAAAAATTAAATAGTCAACTATAGGAGATAAGTTATCACTCTTTTCTTTCATTGGACGGTATGACATGCCAATCTAAATCATTATAGGGTGATTGAGAGCTACGTTCATTATGAGAATTACGTTTTGGTGCTACTGCTCTAATAATATTCTTATCTTCATCTTTATATAATACAGGAAAACTACCAATTATCCCTATTCTCCATACATATGACAAATTAATTCTTCTATTCCCGTAATCCATACCTCACCGTCATAAGGGGTCATTATATTATAGTTTTTTTTATCGATATTTTTTATATGTATAATTTCTGCATTATTATTTACTGCATCTTTAATTTCTTTTGTATAATTTACATAGTTTGTTTCTAAAAAATACAGTAGATTTATATGGATTTTTAGTAAAATTGTTTAAAACCTCATCGCTATTAATATTAAAATTTTTTAGATAAATTTCCTTTCTCATAATTTATCTTTAAATCTTTTTTATAACTGAGTTCCAATTTTTAGAAGCATTAATAATACCACAAGGATCTACATATTTTGTATCTACTAAATATAAATTTTTTTTTCTTTCAACCAGCTAGTTAATCTAACGATTTTATTGTTTAAATTTTCTAATTTTGCTATACAAGTTTTTTCATCTAAAGTTTTCCTCCAAATATCATAGCACGCATTATTATAATCAATATTAGTATCTTCAATGATGAAATAATCTCCTTCTTCAAATATATTATTATGAAAATATTCTAAAATACCTATCATATTAATATGAGCATCTTCTATTAAAAGTATAGAATGTACTATTTCAGATATTTTCTCTTTTGGAAATATATTAGAATCACCTTGTAAAAACTCTATTCTATTATCTCCTGTTACGGCTTGATCAATATTTTCAAAATCGATATCTATACTAATAACTTTACCGTCTTTTACCGATAAACTTTGTATATCCACCAACCAAAGGGCAGAAGCTCCGTTAAAACTTCCAAATTCAATTATGGTTTTGGGTTTTAATTCTTGAATTAAATCTTGAGTAGTAACAGTCTGAAAAGGACTTTTTTGTAATGGTATATTTTTCCAATTAATATCACAGCTATTTTCAGCAATAGAATGCCAAAACGATTCAGGTATATCACTTATTGAAGTTCTATTATTTATAGATACAAACCTTTTTGATGGTCTGTATTATTTAGGAAATTTAACATATATTCTCAACCTTAAGTTAATATAGTTATTGTAATACACACTTTAGATTCTAAAGTCAATAGCATTTTTAAATTAAAAGTTGAAAATAAGAAAAGAAATTTTGATAACTATACTTTAAGTAAATGAATAGGAGGAATTTGTGCGTCGATCCGGTACTCGAATCCTCACGTACTAAGTGTACGCTGCGGTTCTGCGTTTCGTGTCTCCTACAAATTCCTCCTTATTAGCTACGTTATGCAAGAACTCTATTGTTGTGTGGATATCGATGTCATTCCCGCGAAAGCGGGAATCCAGTCATTAAAAAATATAAACATACTAAATTTAAAAAATCAAAAGCTCAAATAATTTCGCTTTTGCCTGGATTCCTGCTTTCGCAGGACATAATTAGCTAGAAATGTCGATGAGCATTAAGATAAATATACTTCCTTATCTAAAGTATCTTCGCTGTTATCTATAATCATAGTAATTGTTGCATCGCCGGTAATATTGATAGTAGTACGTAGCATATCAAGTATTCGGTCAATACCGGCAATAATTGCTACTCCCTCTATAGGTAAGTGAACCGAAGAAAGAACCATAGGAAGCATTATCAGAGAGGCACCGGGAATACCGGCACCGCCGATAGATCCAAGTGTTGAGGTGAGAATAATTACTAAATAGTCGTGAGGAGCAAGCGTTACTCCCATCATCTGAGCAAAAAATATGGTGGTAAGAGATAAATTTATAGCAAAGCCGTCCATATTAATTGACGCACCTATCGGAAGTACGAACGAAGTACTAGACTCTGAAATGCCAAGCTTTTCACGACAAACTTGCATAGTAGTTGCAAGAGTCGCCTTGCTACTTGAAGTAGAAAAAGCAAGTATCTGATACTCAAAACTTTTCTTATAAAAAGGTATAGGAGAAACACGGCAGAATACATATATAAATAAGCCAAAAACTAAATATTGGAATGTCATTGCCACGACTACCGCTACAACAAGTTTCGATAAACTAATCATTACCTCAACTCCCTGCATGCCTACAATCCAGCCTGTTAAAGCAAAAGCACCGTAAGGGGATAATTGAATAACAAACGATATTATTTTTAATATTAATTTTGACATTACATGAATTAAATCAGTAACAGGTTCACCGATAGATTTCATTTTGTTTAAGGTAATCCCAACAAAAATAGCAAAAAATACAACTTGCAAGACATCACCGTTTGCAAAAGCCCCAACAGCATTATCAGGGACGATATTTACAAAAAAATCAATTATATTAAATGAAGTTCTACTTGTCGTTTCTGAAGAGGTAAAATCTATATGTATGCCTACTCCCGGCTTTAATACTAAGGCAACAGTAAGTCCAAAAACCGTGGCAAAAAAAGTAGTACCTAAAAAAGCGGCTACCGCTTTCATTCCTACTCTACCAAGGGCAGAAGTATCATTCATACTAGTGATACCGGAAACCAAACTGAAGAAAATTAAAGGGGTAATGATCATTTTTATTAAACGTAAGAAAATGTCACCGATAGGTTTAATATAATTAACATATTGTGGTAAGTATATACCAAATATAATACCTAAGATTAACCCTAAGGTAACTTTTTGCCATAATTTCATAATTTACTTACTTAATTTTTAAATTTGTTCAACTATAAGTTTGTTTACTATTTTGGTCAATCCATTCTAAGTACTTTTGAAAGCAATAGTCAATATTTATTTTTATTATTTGCGGTAATTCATAATTATGAATTTCAAGTAGTTTATTTTCAATTTCGTTATAATTAGAAGATTTTGCTTTAATTACAAGTCTATATTCGCTTTCTATAAGTACTCTACCATCCCATCTAAAGTAACTTCTAACATCGTCAATTTGAATGCAGACAGCAAGATTTAATTCTAACAAAACAGATGCTATTTTTTCGGCAATTTGTAAGTCATTAGTAGTAGTTAAAATTAAACAGCAATCTTGCATGCCTAAACCTCAACAAAACAATTCAGCGTTTCATATAGTTTGAGGCTCGCTATGAAGAAGTTTTGACCGACGAAAAGTTTAGGAAAAATTTCATTCTTTAAATGCGTCGCTATATTTTCTGCAGTTGGGTTATTTTGCATATAATATATTTTTTGACCGGTACAATTTTCTATTTGCTGTCCCATTTCCTTATCGTCTTGATGTAGGATTAAGCTATGATCAAAATTTTCATCAATCCATTTTTTAGCTAAATCCTTAATTAAACCAAAATCGATTACCATACCAAGTTTATCGGTTTTGTTTGTGGCTATAGTTATCTCAAGAACATAGCGATGACCGTGCAGGAATTGACATTTATTTTGATGTCCTATAATTCTATGTCCTGCATCGAATTCAATACGACGAGTACATTTTATCATTATTATATACTTCCTTTCCCGATTGTCATGCCGTGGCTTGACCACGGCATGACAATTTTTTACAAATTTAACAATAACTTCTCAGGATTTTCAATGAGCTGCTTAATTTTTACCAAGAATGATACTCCTTCTTTCCCGTCAATTATGCGATGATCGTAAGATAAAGCTATGTACATCATCGGACGTATTTCAATTTTACCGTCTATAACTACGGCTCTTTCCTCGGTTTTATGTAAGCCTAGAATACCTGATTGAGGAGGATTAATAATCGGTGTAGATAATAATGAGCCATATACACCACCGTTAGAAATCGAGAATGTGCCGCCTGACAAATCAGCCATAGAAAGCTTACCCTCACGAGCTTTTTTAGCCAAAATTCCTATAGCTTTTTCTACTTCGGCAAATCCCATTTTATCGACATCCCTAACAACCGGTACGACAAGTCCTTGCTCTGTTCCGACAGCTACACCTATATCATAGTAATTTTTATATACTAATTCATCGCCGTCTATTTCAGCATTTACCGACGGAATAAGCTTTAAAGCTTTTATAGTTGCTTTAACAAAAAACGACATAAAGCCAAGTTTCACAGCGTGCTTTTTCTCAAACTCTTCTTTATATTGATTACGCAAGGCAATTACTTTTGACATATCGATTTCATTAAAAGTAGTCAAAATAGCTGCCGTATTTTGTGAATCTTTTAAACGCTGTGCAATAGTTTTACGCAAGCGTGACATACGAACACGCTGTACTCTTTCTTCATTAGATTTACTTATTGCAGGAGCAGAAGTAGCCGTAGGCGGAGTGTTTATTGTTTCAAGCACGTCACCTTTGGTAATTCTACCGTCTCTACCTGTTCCTTTTATATTATTAGGGTCAAGCTTATTTTCGGTAACTAATTTTTGTACAGAAGGAGCAAGAGTATTATTAGCCACGGCAGGTTTTTCTACAGGCTTTTCTGAAGTAGGTTGCGTAACTGCTTGAGCTTTAGCGGATTCATTATTAGTACCGGCAGTATTTGCAGCTGCCCCTTCATTTATTTCGCCTATTTCTTCGCCAACTGCTACATTTGCACCGTCAGTTTTCGATATTTTACCTATAGTACCGTTGCAAGGAGCATTAACTTCTAAAGTCACTTTTTCGGTTTCGATTTCTAACAGTAATTCATCGGTTTTAACCGAATCGCCTTCTTTCTTATACCATTTGGCAATAGTTGCTTCCGTTACGGACTCCCCAAGCGACGGTACTATAATTTTAACGCTCATAATTTATTTTACCTCCTAAAAATACGATTCCTATGTCATTCCCGCGTAGGCGGGAATCTAGAATTTGCTTTGTCATCCCGTGGCTACGACCACGGGATCTTGTATCACATACTGTGTCCTAAGATACCGTGATCAAGTTGCGGTATGACACTAAATGTTACTGGATTCCCGCCTATGCGGGAATGACATTAAGAATCCACAATATTCACACCTTTAGTGCTTCCCTTAATAGCTTCTCTTGCTGTTTATTATGTGCTTGCAGCGAACCTACTGCCGGAGAGGCTGATTCCTCTCTACCTACATATTTAAATTCGTTATTAATTCCTGTTTCTTTTAAAGCATCGTTTAAGTGAGAAAATATATAATGCCAAGCTCCCATATTCTTCGGTTCTTCCTGACACCAAATAAATTCCTGCGCCCTATTATATTTTTTTAATAGCGATGCTACAAGTTTTTTTTCAAAAGGGTATAATTGCTCAAGCCTAATAATCGCTATATTACTGTTATTGCCACGCATTTCAAATAGATCGTAATACACCTTACCGCTACATAAAATTATTTTAGTAATATTATTTGTATCTACTTTAGTTACTTCATCTAAAACCGGTAAGAAAGTAGTATTTTTACCTAGCTCGTCAAGTTTAGATACGGCATATTTATGACGTAATAATGATTTCGGCGACATTACGATTAACGGTTTACGGGTATCATCAAGTATTTGGCGACGTAGCAGATGGAAAATCGAAGCAGGGGTAGTAGGGTATGTAATATACATATTATCCTCAGCCGCCAGCTGTAAGAATCTCTCAAGTCTTGCCGAACTATGCTCTGGTCCTTGTCCCTCAAATGCATGAGGTAACAAAACCACAAGCACGCTCATACGAAGCCATTTAGTTTCGCTGCTTGAAATAAACTGGTCAAAAATAATCTGAGCTCCATTAGCAAAATCACCGAATTGTGCTTCCCATAAAACTAAATTTTTTGGGGTTGCGAGTGAATAACCATACTCAAAACCAAGCACCGCATATTCAGATAAATTACTATCGGCTACCTCGTATTTTGCTTGTTCTTTAGATAAATTATTTAGAGGTATATAGGTAGTATCATCAATTTGGTTGTGCAATACTGAATGACGATGCGAGAAAGTACCGCGTTCCGAATCTTGTCCGGTTAGCCTTATATTTGTGCCTGAAGCAAGCAAGCTTGCAAAAGCTAGCTGCTCTGCTGTCGCCCAATCAATAGGTTGATCAGCTGTTAGAGTGGCTTTTCGAGCTTCAAATAGTTTTACAAGTTTTGGATTAGCAGCAAAATCTTTCGGTATTTCACATAGTTTAGTTCCTAAATCTTGTAATGTTTTTTTACCGACGCCCGTTATTGCAGCTTGTGTACGAGTACGAGAAATACCTTGCCATAACCCGCCTAAGAAATGTGCTTCTTGCTTATAACTTTTTGCCTGCTCATATTCCTTATCTAGTTTTGCTTTAAATTCTTCTTTTAACTTAGCAAAATAATTATTATCAATTATACCGCTTTTTACTAACTCATTTGCGTAAATATTTCCAGGGGTCGGTTTGCTTTTAATAATGTTATACATCTTGCCTTGAGTATACATCGGTTCATCGCCCTCATTATGCCCGTATTTACGGTAACAAATAATTTCTACTACAACATCCTTGCCGAATTTCTGCCTATATTCTACCGCAATATTAGTGGCTTTTAACACTGCTTCTATATCATCACCGTTAACATGTAAAATCGGGGCAGCTATGATTTTAGCAAATTCCGTAGAATATCTACTAGCTCTAGTATCTGTAGCATTAGCCGTAAAACCTAACTGATTGTTAATGACGAAATGCAATATTCCACCAATATCATAAGCAGTGAGTGGTGACATTGATAGACTCTCGGCAACCACGCCCTGACCGCAAAAAGCAGCATCGCCATGCACTAAAATAGCTTTGACTTTGCTGCGTTTAGTATCTCCAAGAATATCTTGCTTTGCTCTTACTTTTCCTGCAACTATAGGATTTACCGCTTCTAAATGTGAAGGGTTATCGGCTAGCGACAAGTGTATTTTCTTATCCTCTATAGTTCTATCGGACGAATAGCCTAAATGGTATTTTACATCGCCTGAAACATTTAATTCATCAGGAAATACGCTACCGCTTATGAAACCGGCAATAACGGCTTTATAAGGTTTGCCGACTACTTTAGTCAGAGTATTTAGCCTCCCTCGGTGGGCCATACCGATAACAACTTCTTCAACGCCTTGATGCATAGATAAATCTATAGCTTTACTCATGGCAACTATATAAGCGTCTCCGCCCTCAACGGAAAAACGCTTAGCACCAGGGAATTTAGTATGTAGATACTGCTCAAACCCTTCTACTTCTACTAAATCATTTAGGATAGCTTTTTTGTCTTCAGAAGAAAATGTAATTTTGCTTTCTAGCTTATTATATAACCAGTTTTTTTCTTCTATATTTTCTATTTGTTCAAATTCAACACCGATGGAGCCTGTATAAACTTTATCGAGCTTGGTAACTAATTCAGATAATTTACAGTTCCAAGTACCGACAAATTCATTCGTAATATTGATATTTTCTTCTAGCTGACCGCTATCAAGACCAAAAGTTTCTATATTAAGCTTTAAATCATTTTTTGTTTTACGTAGCTCAAGACCAAGCGGATCAAGATTCGCTAAATAGTGAGCATGCTTGCGATAAGCATTGATCATTTCCTTAGCTTTTAAACTATTTAAGTCTTCAGAAGATAAATTATTATTTAACGATTCTTTTTTTATTTCATCAGGGATAATTATTTTTGCCGTACTTTTATTGAGTAAAGTATTATTATCCTTAATGCCGACAAAAAATTCTTGCCAAGTTTGATCAACCGAGGCAGGGTTGGCTAGATATTGCCTATATAGCTCTTCAACAAAAACAGCATTCCCGCTAAATAAATAACCTGTTTTTTTTAAGTCTTCTTCCATATTATTGTTTGTATTGTTTGATTTTTTTGTTCCGGTGTCAACCGTGGCTTGACCACGATATCCAGAAAACAATTAAAAATACTAATAATTATTAGTATTTTTACTGGATCCCCGCCTACGCTGGGATGACATCGAGTAGGTTTTGCCGATCCATGCAACAACGCCAATTGCCTGCTCGCAATGACGTTCATTACAAATGCAACAACTCCTTTGCTGCTTTTAAACTTGCCTCGGTGATTGTTTTACCTGAAATCATGCGGGCGAGTTCCTCTTGCCTTTCAGCTAAATTTAAAGTTTTTACCGTTACTTTTGTTTCTTTATCTAGTTGTGTTTTCTCGATTTTTATATGCAAATCTGCCTTACCTGCCACTTGAGGCTGGTGCGTAATAACTATTACTTGAGTAACGCTACTAAGTTTTTTTAATCGCTCACCTACTTTATCTGCGACCTCTCCGCCAGTCCCGACATCTATTTCATCAAATATAATAGATGGTTTTACCATTTTATCAAACAAAGAAGTTTTTAAAGCAAGCATGAACCTTGATAATTCACCGCCGGAAGCGATTTTATTGATTGCTGTAGCTCGCGTTCCAGGATTGGTAGAAGCCTTAAACACAATATCATCATTACTGTCGGCTGTCGGCTCTTTTCTAGTTTCTATCTCAATCTCAAAAATTGCTTTCGCCATTTTAAGCTGTTTTAGCTCCTGATGCAACGATTCTTCTAAGTGTTTTGCAGCAATAAGACGCTTTGCAGATAAATCACTCGCCAGTTCATAATATTTTTTCTGCAATAGCACTTCTTGAGCTTTTAACTCATTGCTATTTGCTATTTTATTTTTTAATATACCGAGCTGCTCTAAAGATTTATCTAAAAATACACCTAATTCATCAGCGGGAACATTATATTTACGGCTAATAGCTTTTATTAAAAATAATCGTTCTTCTGTTTCTTCGAGATTATATTCCTCATAATTAAAACTATCTAACAGATTTGATAATTCTTGACGTGCTTCTTCTAGATTATTATAGGCTTCTTCTAAGCTTGTAGCGATAGCTTCAAAACGCTCATTATCGCCTTGCCTTGCTAATAATTTCTCTGCTCTATTAATTGATGTATTTATTTCGGGATTATTAATCTGTTCTAGAATATCTTTTATTAACTGTAAATCCTTATCTTTATTTTGCAAATCTTTTCGTATATTTGCTAATTTTTCTTCTTCGCCTATTTGAATGTTCAGCTTAGTTAATTCTTCCGTTGCAAAGCTCAAATAATCGATTTCTTGGTCTATAGAATTTTGCTTAAGTGTTATTTCGGCAATTTCTTTCCGAGTATTTTGCCAAGTCTGATAACATTTAGAAAGTTCGGCTCGGAAGTCCAAAAGATTTCCGTAACTATCTAAAATATCACGCTGCGTATTTGCTTCTAGAAGAGAAATATTATTATTTTGCCCAT
>NZ_RAQN01000002.1:0-17072 GCF_003664375.1 Candidatus Rickettsia colombianensi | reverse complement strand
TCCTTTAGTAGCTTTAAAGTAATATACCTGTAAAATTACGGATGCCGTTTCAATAACAAACAAGCCGCCGACTATAGCTAAAACTATTTCATGCTTATTAATGATGCTAATAATACCAAGCACACCGCCAAGACTTAGACTACCAGTATCGCCCATAAAAACTTCTGCCGGTTGTGCATTAAACCATAAAAATCCAAGGCAGCTACCGACTAATCCCGCACATAACACCGTTAACTCTCCGGTATTCGGTATATAGGTTAGCTGTAAGTAGTTCGAGTAAATTAGATTTCCTACTAAATAACTTATTAAAGCAAAAGAACCGGCAGTAAAAGCAATAGGAACGGTAGCAAGACCATCAAGACCATCCGTTAGATTCACGGCATTAGAAGAGCCAACTATAACAAATATAGCAAAAACTATATAAAAATAACCAAGATCCAAACTTAAATTTTTAAAAAACGGTACGTTAAGTAAATGACTTGGATTTTTATCGGTATATTCTAGTAAAACACATATGATTAAGCTAATAATTCCTTGCAGTAAAAGTTTACTTTTTCCTCTTACCCCATAATGGTTATTTTTAGTTACCTTAGCATAATCATCCATAAATCCTATAATACCGAAACTAATAAAACCAAATAACGTAATCCAAATATATTTATTAGTTAAATCAGCAAGTAATAAAGTAGAAAGACAACTAGACAAAATAATCATAATGCCCCCCATTGTCGGAGTACCTGCTTTTGTTTGATGCGATTCAGGTCCGTCTGAACGTATAGGCTGACCGTTTTTTTGAAGAGATCGCAGAAATTTTATTAATATCGGACCTGTGATAAAGCTAAGACTTAGAGTTATAATAATAGCAAGCCCGCTACGAAAAGTAATATAGTGAAATAAATTAGCTATATGTGAATTATGGATATGAGGAAGTAAAAGATTGTATAACATTTGTAGATTTAAATTAAAAAGTATATTTAAGACATTATTGTGTGGCTAGAAAAACGCACTCGATGTCATACCGTGGCTTGACCACGGTATCCATCTTTTCACTAGACCCCGTGATCAAGGGTGACATTAAAGGTTACTGGATTCCTGCCTACGCGGGAATGACATAGTGATACATACAATATTAAGAATATCCTAGTGTATTTATTTATAATAATCAACAATCTTATCAAGTTTTACACCTCTGGAGCCTTTTATTAGGATAAGCTCATTACCTTCAAATAAATTCGTAATATGCGTAATTAATTCATCAACATTTTTAAAGTATTTTTTAGCTATTTTGGAAGGTAGTAAATCATAAATATATTTAGTATTTGCTCCTACTAAATAGACCTTAGAACAAGCAGCATCTAATATATAAGACACTAGTTCCTCATGTAACCGTTTAGAATTTTCCCCTAGCTCTAGCATATCGCCTATTATAGCAGTTTTATTCTCGGCAGGTACCTGTTTTAAATATTCTAATGCAGCTTTCATTGACTGCGGACTTGCGTTATAGTAATCACAAATTACACGACAATTTTGTATATTGATAATTTCCCCTCTTCCTTTAGTAGGAGAAATATTTGCTAAGTTATTTGCAGCTATCTCTATATCTTTATCTAATATATCGATAATTAAAAGTACACCGGTATAATTTTCGGCAAAATGCCGAGGAATAAACGGTATAGTTACATCTAAGACTTTATTATTTATCTTATACTTTAAGTAGACTTGCTCTCCTAGGTTCTCATATAAAACTAATTCTGCTGAAGTTTTAGATGATCTACCGAAGCTATGTATATCGGTGATAGAAAGTTTTTTTAATATCGATAATATTTTGTTATAGCAATTAGTATCGGCATTAATAACGGCAATATCATTTTTGCTAAAATTTTCAAAAATCTCACATTTAGCTTCTGCTACCTCTTCAAGCGAGTTAAAAAATTCTAAATGAGCCTCCGAAATATTAGTAATCATAGCAATATTCGGCTTTAATATTTGAACCAGCTCCCTTATCTCGCCTTTATGGTTCATGCCAAGCTCAAAAATAGCATATTCCGTATCATCAGCCATTGATGCAAGATTAATAAGTAATCCCAAGTGATTATTGAAGTTACCTCGGCTAGCAAAAACTAGACCTCTTATATAACTTGCTTCTAAAGGTAATTTGTACGTCAATCCGGTACTCACATCCTCACGTACTAAAGTGTACGCTGCGGTGCTGCGTTCCGTGTCTCCTTCAAATTCCTCTTTATTAGCTTCGTTATATAAGGGGTCTAATGATTTATAGTTAGTCTCAGTTAGTAGTGTTTTTAAAGCTTCTTTGGTAGAAGTTTTACCGACGCTACCGGTGATAGCGATGAATTTAGCTTTTGAATTCTCTCGTTTATATAAAGCCATTTTTTGTAGAGCTTCAAAACAATCCTCAACTAAGATAATTTTATCTTTATCTGCTATACCTATTTGCTTGCTAACGATTACGGCTACTGCTCCTTCATCTATTGCATCTAGAACATAATCGTGACCGTCTCTATTACCTTGAAGTGCTATAAATAAGTCACCTTTTTTAACGTCTTTGGAGTTAAATTGTACTTCATTACAATTTATAGAATTAGAGATTGTTATACCTAGTGCTTTATTTAAAGTTTCAGAATTCCAAATCATGTGTTTTTGTTACTTATATGTTGCTGTATGGCCTTTAAAAAGCATTCCGTGTCATCCCGTGGCTTGTCCACAGGATCCAGTAAAAAAATTATAAAATAATTTTTTCATATAAATCATGCCATTCTGGATTTTGAGACTCAATTAAATTTAATTTCCACTGTCTTTTATATTCTTTTAATAATTTTTCACGACTAATTGCAGCTATAATATCGTCATATTGTTCAAAATAAACTAATTTATTTATTATACTTAGAAGAAAATCCTTTGATTATTTTATGTTTATGCTCATAAGTACGTTTTATAATATTTGAAGTCACGCCAATATATAGTGTACCATTACGTCTACTAGCTAATATATATACATAATTTTGTTTCATTATATTATTAAATTCTGGATACCGGGGACAAGCCCCGGTATGACAATGTGTGCTTTTTTCGATCCATGCAACAACGCCGGTCAAGCTACGGGATGACAGGCTTTTATACACTTCCTTACAACCTCAGCATCATCAAAAGGTAATTTCTTATCGCCTATAATTTGGTAATTTTCATGACCTTTGCCGGCAATTAATAAGATATCATCTTGTTTTAAATTATTTATACCGTATTTAATAGCCTCTTCTCTATTTGCTATTTCTGTATAATCTGCTTTATCTATACTGCTTATGATTTCAGTTCTAATAATCTTTGGGTTTTCATTGCGTGGATTATCATCTGTAATTATGATGGTATCGGCAAGTTTTGCGGCTATTTGCCCCATAATACTTCTTTTTGTCTTATCACGATTACCGCCGCAGCCAAAAACTACACTTAGCTTACTATCACGTAATTTAATATTTTTCAGCTCCGTTAGAGCTTTTTCAAGAGCATCCGGAGTATGGGAATAATCAACGAAAATATTAGTGTTGCCTATTCGCTCCATTCTGCCTTTTACCGGTTTAACTTGCGTTAGAATTTCGATGATTTTATTAAAATCAAATCCGGTATAATGAACACTAAGAGCAGCAATTAATAAATTACTAGCCTGAAAACTACCAATTATTGGGGTATTAACATTATATTCTCTATTACTAAATATAAAATTAATATTTTGTCCTTTTAAAGAACCGTTAATTCTAGTTATTTCTAAATCACCTTTTTTCCCAACGGTTATAAATTTAATATTATGATTATGTAGATAATCTTTAACAAACTCTATTTCTTCTATATCAGAATTTAATATTGCAAGACCGCCATGTAATAAATGATCAGTAGACATCTTTCCAAACTTCGCTTCTAGAGGTAATTTATACGTCGATCCGGTACTCGAATCTGCACGATCGCTTGTATACGCTGCGGTTCTGCGTTCCGTGTCTCCTTTAAATTCCTCTCTATAAGCGAATTTGGAAAGATGTCTAGTAAATAATTTCAGTTTGGCTAATAAATAATTTTCTTTTGTATGGTGATAATCTAGATGATCCTGACTAAAGCTAGTAAAACATGCGATATTTACTTTTATTTCCCCAAGCCTTGCTTGATCAAGACCATGGCTAGAAGCTTCAAAAGCTAAATATTCTATACCGTTTTCAGCTAAATTATGAGCAATTTTTCTAAAGCTTAAGTAATCTAAAGTTGTTAATTCCGGTACATCATTTATAAGATTATCGCAGCCAAATATTTCTACCCCTATCGTACCTATAGATGCTGCTTTTTTCCCAAGTAATGAATATGTTTGAACTATATAGGATACTACCGAGCTTTTACCGTTAGTACCGGTTACGGCTATTAGATTCTTTGGTTTTTTAGGATAGAATATTTCTATGGCTTCATATAAAGCTGCTTGCACATCTTCTACGTAAATTACTTTATCTATAACAATATTTTTTTTATTGTCCGTAATTACTAATGCTGCCGCCTGATCTAAAGCATCCTTAATAAAATCATTTCCATCGACATTTTGTCCTTTAATCACAAAAAAGACGTCTTTATCCTTAACGGTTTTAGAATTAATCGACAAACCTTTTACATTATGTTGTTGAAATAATTGCTTTAGGTTAGGGAGCATGTTTATTATATTATTATATTTAATGTCATTCCAGCAACGGCGGGAATCCAGTAAAAGCACATTAGGTGTCATCCCGTGGTCAAGCCACGGTATGACACAGTAGGCTTTGCCTCTCTTCGCAATGACACTTAAATTTCTATTAAATTCCAAAGTAGTTGATTTGCCTCAACAATTATATTTTTATCTACTAATTTCCTGATAAATACTAATTTATTGTCCGGCTTGATTTTTGCCTGATTAGAGTAAGCACTAACAAATTTTAAAATTTTATCAGTCATATCGGCATTTTTATAAAATTTAATCACAAACCCGTTATCTCCTGAATCTAAATTCTCAATATTTAACTTAAAGCATAATAGCTTTATTTTTACAATATCAAGTAAATTATTAAATTCAATCGGTAGTGAGCCGAATCTATCAATCATCTCATCTTTAAATTTCTCTACTTCTATCTCATTGCTTAAATTACCTATTCTTCTATATAGCCCAAGTTTAAGAACCGAATCGGATACATAATTATCCGGAATAAAGACGGATAATCCCAAATTAATAGTCGGGATAAAGGGTTGTTCTGAAACAACCGGTTCATCTTTAAAAATAGCTATTTGTTCTTCCAGCATTTCTTGATAGCATTCTGTACCTACTTCTTTAATTTGTCCTGATTGTTCTTCACCTATCAAATTACCGAAGCCCCGTAAATCCATATCATGGCTTGCAATAGTAAAACCTGAGCCTAAAGCACAACTATTTTGTATTATCTCTAAGCGTCTTAAGGAGTGCGATGTCATCTTTTTATGACTTGCTACCGTTAGATAGGCATAGCCCCGCATTTTACCTCGACCTATTCGACCACGCAATTGATATAGCTGACTAAGACCCAGCATATCGGCCTTATGTATGATCATGGTATTTGCCGCGGTTATATCAATTCCTGATTCTATAATAGTAGTTGAGACTAGTATATCGAATTTGCCGGCATAAAACTCGCTCATAACCTCATCAATTTTACTCGGAGTCATTTTTCCATGAGCTATTTTATAGCTTAATTCCGGCACGATTTGTTTTAATTGTTTTTCGATATTCTCTATATCTTTAATTCTTGGAACTACATAAAAGCTTCTTCCGCCTCTAAAATGTTCGCGTAATAATGCATCTCTGATAATAACGGAATCAAATGGCATAACCGATGTACGAACTTCCAGCCTGTTTAGAGGCGGCGTTGCAATAATGCTAAGTTCTTTTAAACCGGTCATTGACATTTGCAGCGTTCGAGGAATCGGTGTTGCCGACATTGCAAGTACATGGGAAGAGGATTTTAGCGATTTAAGAAATTCTTTTTGACCGACACCGAAATGTTGTTCTTCATCGATTATTAACAATTTCAAATTAAAGAATTTTATATTTTTATGTAATAAAGAATGAGTGCCTATTATTATATTTATTTTACCGCTTTCAAGTTCCGATCTTATAATCTTTGCTTCTTTAGAACTAACAACGCTAGATAATTGCTTAATATTTAAACCAAAACCCTTAAACCTTTCTATGAACCTTGAAAAATGTTGACTACATAAAATAGTTGTCGGTACAACTACGGCTACTTGAGGTAAATGTTCATTTAGAGATTTTGCTACCATAAAGACGGCACGCATTGCTACCTCTGTTTTACCAAACCCGACATCACCGCATATTAACCTATCCATTAACATACCGTTTCTTAGATCTTCTTTAATATCGTTTATAGCGGTTAACTGGTCTTCCGTTTCGCTGAAAGGAAAATTAGCACAAAATTTATCATATTCTTCAAGGTCAAATTCAACGGAAGCACTGCTATTAAGTTTCCTTTTAGCTGCTATTTGTATTAAATGCAGTGCTATCTCTTTTATACGGTTTTTAAGTTTCGCCTTACTTCTTTGCCATGAGACGCTGCCAAGCTTATCAAGCTCCGCATTATCATTGCCGTATTTTTTTATTACCTCTATATTTTCAACGGGTATATATAATTTATCATTACCGGCATATAGAATCTTTAAAAAATCATGCAGTTTACCTTTGATTTCTAAAGCTTCCAGCCTTAAAAACTGCCCTATTCCATGATCTTTGTGTACTACAAACTCACCTTCAGCTAAATTATCAAGCTCCAGCAAGATATTTTTAAGCTTTTTGTTAGTGTTTATAGAACTAGGTTTTTCTTCTAATAATTCGCTAGCGGTAATAAATAAATATTCTTTCGTATAAAAGCTTTGATTTAAAGGAATTATCCCGACATTTATTACTGAAGCCTTAGCCTCATCTAATTTATTTATCTCATTATATTTATATTCATAATTTTGGGTGATACTTTTAACTCTCTCAAGACCGCTTAAAGAAGCTGCACCTATTACGGTTTTTTTAGAAGAATGAGCTTTAATAATCTCAAATAATTTATCGAAAACCGTTTTCTTTTCTATAAAACTTGCAGAACTAATATTTTCAATTAAGCTAGCCTGCTCGGAATTTTCATAACTAATTAATATAATAGACATCTTCCTAAACTTCGCTTCTAGGGGTAATTTAAACGTCGAACCGGTACTTGCATCCTCACGTACGCTTTTGTACACTGCGGTGCTGTGTTCCGTGTCTCCTTTAAATTCCTCTCTATAAGCTGGTTTGGAAAGATGTCTATTATTTTTTTGTTCCAGTAATTCCGTTATTTCAGAAGCGGTAAAATATAAGCTAGTCGGTGAAAGGGTGGGATAGAAACTATTAAATTTAAGTTTATTGGCCTCTGACCTTGCCGAATAAAAATCGTTATAGCTATGTTCAAATTCTAAAATGGCTTGTTTTGACAAATTATCGAATATGAAAATAGGATCGTTTAAATAATCTATTAAGTTAGAGCAGGAATTATAAAATAACGGAAGTAATTGTTCATATCCCGAGAATTTTCTTCCCGATATCACCGCCTCATATAAAGGATTATCGGTATGATTAACTCCAAAACTTCGTAAGTAATTATTCTTAAAATTACCGATTGTTTCAGAGTTTAAAACTATCTCATTTGCAGGACTAATAACGAGTTCCGTACAAGATTTAGTCGAAATTTGCGTATCAATATCAAATTCTTTTATTGATTCAATATAATCCCAGCTAAAATTAATTCTATAAGCTTTAGGACCTGGCAATATTATATCAATTATTTCGCCTCTAACCGCAAATTCCCCAACATCGATGCTACTCGCATTTCTTGTAAAGCTATTTTCTACTAGAAACATAGCAAGCTCATCCGTAGTAAATTTTATTTTAGGGGATAATTTCAAAAAATATTTAGAAAAAAAATCTTTCGGAGGTAATTTGTTTAATAAGCTCGCTGCATGAGTGATGAGTAATTTGCCGTTACTATTATTTGTTGTTAGCTTGGTTAATGTTTCTGCACGTCTAGATAAGATATTTGCATTTGGTGACGTATGGTCATAAGGGATGGTATCATAGCTTGGAAAGTAATAAATATTTTCATTAGAAGAAAAAAATAAAGCTTGCTTGTATAATTGCAACGCCTCCTCTTCATTACTTGCACTCAAGATAAAATCTTGCTTAAGATTCTTAGTAAAATTATCGATTGCAAAGAAAGATTTGGCAGCCGCCGGAAATTTTTGTTGTAACATTCTACAGGAGTTTATATTTTTGCTATTTTGCGTAATTTATCAATTATTTCGGCATCTAGATAAGAAGGAGCAGAAGATTTATTATTAATCCAATTATAAAGATCATTATCACTTTGATCAAGTATTAAAGAATAGCTTCCAAGTTTTTTTTCATCCATTAAGGATAGGTACTTTTCGACAAAGCTACCGAGTATATAATCCATTTCTCTGCAACCGCGATTTTTACTACGGTAAAAAAGTTTCTTTTGTAAAGCGTTTTTATTTAATTTATTCATCTATAACATCTTGCAAAATTTTTTTATAATAATATTATTAAAATTATCAGATACCAAGATCATTTTAAAATGCTTTAATAATTAAGCACTCTAAATAAATCCATTCTACATGGGTAAAATTCTATTAACTTTTATTATCAATAACAGCAAGAAAGCGTAAATATGTCGGTTCAAAATATTTGTTCTACAAAAGCTTATGATATACTAATTTCAAATGATAATGCTTTTCTTGTAGATGTTAGAACTAGAGAAGAGTGGCAACAAGTGGGGATACCTCATTTAGATAATAAAAATAAGGGGATCTTTCTAAGTTGGCAATTGAATAAAGATTTTGAAGATAATTTTTTATCTATAATTAAAGATAAAATAGGTGCAACAAACTTCTTACATAACACAGCTAATAAGGAGGAATTTGAAGGAAACACGGAACACAGCACCGCAGCGTACATTTTAGTACGTGAGGATTCGAGTACCGGATTGACGTACAAATTACCCTTAGAAGCAAGTTATGTAAGAAGTTTGTTAATATTTTTTCTGTGCCGTTCAGAATAGGTCCTTTATAGCAGCAAATTTTATAACTAATATAGTTATAAAATTTGTTATAATATTAGTGACGGCTTTGAAGGAAATAATCAAGACAAAGGTTGGAAACAAAATAACTTACCGTGGCAGTTTTAAGTGAGTACTAATCAAATAATTTTAACGGATCAAGGTGATAATTATGTAAATGTCTGGAGTCACGTGGCTCAAGATCTTTACAATCATTACGGTGAAACTCTATATAATAGCTGGTTTAGTAAAGTCAATTTTATAGAATCTTCATTAAATACTGTTATTCTTTGTGCCCCTACTAACTTTGTTAGAGATTGGATAAAATCCAAGTACTCTATGGTCATATTGCAACTATTTCAACATTATAATAATACCATTAAGTCGATTGAAATAATTACTAAAGAGTTACCTGGAACAACCCAAACAGTTATAGAATTACCTACTAAGACTTTTGCCGATATCGGCAGCAGTGAACTTAATTCGGGAAATATCTTTTCAACCCTTGACGTACGTTTTACTTTCGATAATTTTGTGGTTGGAGCCCCAAATGAGCTAGCTTATGCAGCAGCAAGAGCAGTTGCGGAATCATCAGGTGCGGTTTCTGAGTCTAATCCGCTTTTTCTATATGGCGGCGTAGGGCTTGGTAAAACTCATTTAATGCATGCAATCGGTTGGTATATCAAGCAGAATAACCCAAACCGCAAAGTTATATACATGTCGGCAGAGAAGTTTATGTATCAGTTTGTTAAAGCTCTGCGTAATAAAGAAGTAATCTCATTTAAAGAGAAATTCCGCTCGGTTGACGTATTAATGATTGATGACATTCAATTTATTTGCGGTAAAGATAGTACGCAGGAAGAATTTTTCCATACTTTTAATACATTGATTGATAATAACCGTCAAATGGTTATTTCTTGTGATCGGTCGCCTTCAGATTTAGATAATATTGAAGATCGGATAAAATCTCGTCTTGGATGGGGCTTAGTTGCCGACGTTCATAGTACTACTTATGAGTTACGACTCGGTATTCTAGAATCTAAGATTGAGCAGATGAACGTTAAAATACCAAAAGATGTAATTGATTTTTTAGCATCTAAAATCGTTTCAAACGTTAGAGAACTTGAAGGAGCTTTAAATAAAGTGATAGCTCATTCTAATTTTACTTTAAAAGAAATTACACTCGAAAATACACAAAATATTTTAAGAGATTTATTACGTTCTAATGAAAGAATAATTACTGTTGAAGATATTCAGAAAAAAGTAGCTAGTCGTTATAATATTAAATTATCCGATATGTCTTCTTCTCGAAGATTACGAGAAGTTGCAAGACCGCGTCAAATAGCTATGTATCTTAGTAAAACATTAACGCCGAAAAGCCTTGCAGATATCGGTAAAAAATTCGGTAAAAAAGACCACACAACGGTTATGCATGCTATTAAGAAAGTAGAAGAATTGCTGGAAAACGATATAGAACTACGTGAAGAGATTAATTTGCTGATGAAAATATTGCAGAACTAAATGTCATACCGTGGTCAAGCTGGCTTTATTGCATGGCCTGAAAAACCGACTCGATGTCATTCCCGCGAAAGCGGGAATCCAGGGTAAAGCGAGATAAATCGAGCTTTTAATTTTAAAAACTTATTGTGTATAACCTTTAAATTACTGGATTCCCGCTTTCGCGGGAATGACATAAACAGCAATGCAACAAAGCCAAAACGTCGCAGGAATGACATAGGTATATACCAAATGCCCTCAAAAAATGATTCAGTAAAAGAAATTTTTTCAAGATTATCCGGAAAATACCGGATTAACAGAATTATAGATAATCATGGTTACGGCGAGGGGGTAGCATATTTCCTATCTGAAAGTTTAAATGAATTAATCTATAAAGAGGAATTGCAAATTCACTATAACGACTACGATTATCAAATCCACGCTAATTAAAGAATATAGATATATTTTTAAGAATAGTAATATTACAAAATATTTTATTGCTCCTGAAAATAGCTTATTTTATCGTTTAGATTTTATAGATAATTCAAGAGCTACAGGTAGTCATCTATGTGGTAAAGATCAATATAATGTACCTATATATTTTTAAATCCTGATTCATTTACTCTTAGCTACCAAGTTCTAGGACCTCAAAAAGACTATAATATTAGTACTGTTTTTAATAGGATATAGAATCATCAAAGCTTTCTCCCACTCCTATTAACTTTAATGCTTCTTCTATAGTTTTATCTAGTTCTTCATCATGAGTTTTTAATATTTTATTGCTGTCATAGTCATAATTACCCTCATTTTCTAGGTTTTTGCTCTTTAATGAAAGCTTTAATTTAGTTTTAAATGATACAGGGGAAATAGTTTGGTTAAATTTTGCTGTAATATCTTGTAATACATCTTTGGTATATTCAGGTGCATCAATGTCATACCACTCTTTTATTTTACCGCATAAAATTTGTAGAATTTCAGGTAATATTTTTTTTATTTCTTTCTTGAGAGATGCTTGTTTTTGAGCTAAAAACCTTTCAATATTTTTTAAGCTTTCAGTAAATTCCAAGTAGGTTATTTCAATTAAATCCTTTAAATCTTGAGAAAAATCCTTTTTTTTAAGCAATTTAGTTTTTGTAAGCTTTAAATTACGTTCTCCTGCTTTAAGAACTAAAGCAGTTAAATTTTGGTCTAATGAATTTAACAAATCTATAGGACAATGTTTTAGTTTATTAACTTGTTCTAAAAAATGTTTGATATCATTAAGGCGCTTATATTATCTATATTTTTACCTTTATTAAACTGTACTAAAACCATAATATCAAGGCTTTGTGCTATATTTTCTAATTTAAAATTATTTAAGTTTTCACTAAGCCATTTTATTAAAATATTGCCTTCTCTGATAAGTAATAGATGACCGTTTTGTACATTTGTAGTATCATAATCTATTGGATAGGAATCAGGTAACACATATTTATAGTTTTTAATTATGTCTCTTGTTTGAGCAATAGCATGCTTTGCAGACATAGGAAAAAGCTTCTTATTTAATAGAAATATACTATTATAAGTTCTAGAAAAATCGGAGCCGTAAATAAGGTTGTATTATTTCTATGCATCTTAACTGTAAATAGCAAATGCGTTAACTTTTCAGCAAAGTGATTTAGTTTTCGTGGCAATTCTTCTATATTTTGTGTCGGTTCTTTAGCATGTACCACTTCAAATATACGTTTTATAATAGCATGTTTATATTTTTGCTCTTGCTCAAATTTAGATAAAATTTCATCATATTTTCCTAAGCCCGGTACATCTGTTTGTACATTACCAGTTTTATAATGTACTATATGATTAATTGTAAAAGTTTCTTCTTTAGTATTTGAGATCTTACATATTAGTAGATAAATCATTGTTTGTTTCTTCTAAAATCCGATGCTTTTAGTTGATTTTTATTGTTCCTGCCAATTATTTCAGCAAAAGCTAAAAATCCTTTAGAATTATATATTGTAAAATTTAATGGGTTATTACTTATGCTTTTTAAGTTGATATTACTGTTTTGTAATTCTTGTAATAATACTTTTTTGACATGATCAGCAGTAATATTTTTTTAAAGTAAATATCTTAGGAATAGAGCGGTTTGGATTAAATATGAAATGCAATAGCTTCTGATAATCCGTATTGCTTATATTTTCTTTGTTATCATCTTTAAATAATTTATTAAAATGCTTATTAAAAGCATTTTTGATAATATTAAAATTTTCTTCGTAATAATCACTATCTAAGGTTAATATTTCAGATTTAATTTTTTTATTAAGTATTTCTAATAGTAGAATATTTAAAGAATCTATCGGCTCAATTATGTAATATTAAACCTACTCTAAGTTTAAGATCATTAGACTTATGTATATAATTAATATTTAGTATATTTCTTAGTAAAAAATCAAGATGTTGAGGCGAAGTATAATCTTCTTTTGCCTCTTCCTCAGAAGAGCTATCAAAGTTTTCGTATTTTAGTGTCATTATTTATAGTATAATTAGTGTTAAATTATTCAGAAAAAAATATTCCAAGGAGCGGAGTTAAAATCTCTAGAGTATCTTCAGTATCAGTAAGCGAACCACACTCATCTCTATATAATAAATCATTTGTAATATTTATAACATTCAAAGTTTCACCGGTATTGCCTTCTTAACAATTTTTAAATGCTAAGACTTTAGTAAAATTATTAGTCTCAAGATATTTAAGTAACTTTTTCTTTGCATAAATAATTTTGCCTTCATCATTAGCAATATTATTAAGTTTCTCTCCAACCTTACTCATCATTATATTTACTTCTTTAGCTAATAACTTAGGGGCGATGTCATAATTACTAGATTTAAGCATATCTCATACCATTATAGTTATAATATTAGCTATATACTAAATATTAATCATTAATCAAGTCTTCTTTACTAATAGTTACAATTTTATTTTATAGGTTAAATTGTTAAGTTTATACAAATAAATTTATTGACAATTATTAACTTTTATTATATTTTTATTTTATAGGTTAAATTGTTAAGTTTATACAAATAAATTTATTGACAATATATTAACTTTTATTATATATTGCCGCACAATCTAAATATTTACGGTATTGTGATGACAGAAAAAATTGATAATATAAAAATCCACAGAACACTTACACTTTCCGGCGGCGGGGTTAAAATCGCTGCAATGTTTCCTTTTCTTATAGAACTCGAGGAACGAACAGGGAAATCTATTTCCGAGCTATTCCCTATTATGGCAGGAGCTAGTGCCGGTGCTCTTGCAGCTGCCTTATTAACAATTCCAAAAGAACCGGGTTCAAAAGAAGCAAAATATAGTGCTAAAGAAGCATTTGAGATATTTAAATCAAGTGCAAGTGATATATTCCCCAATACTTTCTTAGGGTCGGTTAAACAAATATTTACTCATAAACATAGTCAGAAACCTTTAAAAGAATTATTAGAAAAATATATAAGTGATAATAGGATGGATAGCCCTACTTCCCGCCTTATTATTTCGGTAAATGATTTGACTACTAATGGTACGGGATTAGAAATTTTTGACAGCTTTCACGGCTATGGTCCTCATGTAAAATTAAAAGACATATTACTTGCCACAACTGCTGCTCCTACTTATTTTAAGCCCGTTATAGGTCCTACATACGCATATGCAGATGGAGGTCTCGATACTAACAGACCGGAAAATGAAGTTTTAAAATTGCTTAAAAAAGGTTATCTCCATAAAGAGCAAAATCATATACGCGAAGAGAAAACCCTCACACGTGAAGAGCAGAAAGAGATATTAGATCATACTATGGTATGTGCCATTAATTTCAGTAATGATCTCGAACCTACGAATTCCATACCTAAAATCGGCTTTGACGGAGTAATAGGTTGGCTTGTGAAAGGAAAGTTGATAAACAGGCTTATGACAAATAAAGAAGCATCTTCCACTGCAGAAGCTAAAAATGATCTGCCGGCAAAAGATGAATTTTTTGAAATAGGATTGCCTATTACTAAAGAGACTGAAAGCTTAGATAATGCAAGTCCTGAGAATATAGCAAAATTAGAAGAAATAGGACGTAAATATGTAGCAGAGAATAGCGAACAAATACAAAGATTATGTGATACTTTAATAGATAATTTAAATAAAGAACAAGCAGCTAATCAAACCGTAGAGTTGATAGATGAAAATTTTGAAGCAGAAGAGAATATAGAAAACAATAACGAGGCAATTAATAAAACGATAGCTCAAGCTCTAGACTCTGATGATGAAGGTTTTGAAGAAGATCCAGAGTATGAAAAAGAAGAATTATTAACCGGCATTAAGAAATTTTTAAATGCATTTAGTAAGCAGAATCCAACATTAAAAAACGATATAGATAACTTTTTACAGAAAGCAGCAAATTATACATTAGAAGAAATTAAAGAGTGTATTGTCAGTTTTGAACAAGCTAGTTCAAAATGGCAAAGCGAGCCGAATAACCTTGATGTATTTAGTAGCTGCAGTATGGAAGCCTTAAAAGAGGATATTACTCTTGAGGGTGAAGAGCATACAGATGATGTACCGGGTTATAATGAGATTGTAGCATAATATTCTTTTGCCTCCCTAATAAAATTCTTAATGTCTCATTCCTAGCTAAAAACGGCTTTGTTGCATGGATACCAAATCGTCATTGCGAGCGACTGAAAGGAGCGTGGCAACCTCAGGACTTTGGCACGAGATTGCTTCGTCAAAATTTTCAATTTTTCCTCGCAATGACGACACCTGTCTTTAGTTAGGAATACTTGGCTTTTTCTTATATAAAATCCAAATACAGTAAAACGAAATAGCAGAGCTAATACTTAAAATGAAGCATAATAAAGCAAAATTGCTTATCGTTTCGCCGTGTATTTTAGAAACCAAATAAGTTACAGCAGCGATAACTACGTAGTATATTGCACCGAATATAGATCCTGCTGTACCTGTTACTTTAGCATAATCCTCCAGTACATAACGAAGCGTCATAGGGATAAGTAGATTATGCCCAACCATATGAATCATCATCGGTACAAATATTATAGCAATTGCAAGACTATGACTCGCTGAAACAACTTCTAATATAAAAGCATTTACCGCAAATAATATACAACCGCACAGACTAAAAATAAATCCTAAACCCATAACTTTTTTATCGTGTACATGGCGTTTTTTATTAAATACCCTACTAAAAACCCTCCAAAGATAGCGGCAAAAGATAACAAAAACGCTAATGTACCGTAAAAAGATAGCGAAACTTTCATTTTATCAATAAAAATAAAAGGAGCTTCTATGAAAAAAACATAATATATGCCGTTAAATGCACCAATGATAAAAGCATATAACCAAAGAATTTTATCTTTAGTAATTACCTGCAAAACCTCAAAATATTTACTGCTTTGGGAAAAATCTATATAAGAATTTGTTTCAGGTAAAACTTTATAATATAAAGCTAATAATATAGTACCGGTAAGGCTAAAAAATACAAAAACATAATGCCAGCTTGAATATTCTATATTGAATATTCTATAATATAGCCCCCTATAGATGAACCTAGAGAAGGGATAAATAACAGCCACGGAGATAAGCTAGCATAGACATATGATAATTCCGAACCTTGATAGGAGTCTCTAGCCATAGCCTGCCCAATAACAGAACCTACACTTACACCGAAAGCTTGTACAAAACGAGCTATCATCAGCATTTCTATATTAACTGCAAAAATGCTAATAATGGAAGATACAACATAAATAAAAAGCCCTAATAAAGCTATAGGTCTTCTGCCGTAAATATCCGATAATCTGCCAAGCGATAATATACCAAGAGCAAACCCTAGAAAATATAATGTAGACGTAATTTGAGTGATACCGCCGTCAATACCGAAATATTTAGTTAAACTCGGTAATCCTTGAAGTATAAAATTGTTTCCGTAGTCGGTGATAAAATAAATAAGCATAGAAGCATCCATGCCGGAATCTTCGCAATAATTTTCATAAGTTTTATAATACTCTAATACGCTATATTAATTTAAGAAAAAATAAACACTTATGAAAAGTTTTCAATATTATTTACAATAGATTTTTCTTTTTTTCTTTCTCAAGCTACTCTTTTTGCTGTAGTTTATCTAAATATTTATTGTAAAACTCATTAGTTATATACATTAACTCCATATCAAAATTAAGATGTGGAGAATCTAAAGTAATAGTGCAGTCATCATCAAACAAAAATCGCCTTTTTATCACCGACAAAAGGTATATTTTTTTCTTTTAATGTATATTTTTCTGATAACATACCAAATAATTCATTAAAATCATTTTTGCTCATTACTAAAATTACAGCTTGCACTATATTATTATTACATATTATTAAAGCTTCTGAAA
>NZ_RAQN01000001.1:0-55320 GCF_003664375.1 Candidatus Rickettsia colombianensi | reverse complement strand
AACGAGATTATAGATAATAACGTAGAAGCAAGTGAAATTACTGCAATTGTGGAAAAAACTAGCTTTTTTGATATTTTTTTATTATTATCAAAAACGGATAATTTGTTTTTAGATATCTCATTTAATAAAAATAATATCAGACTGGATTTATTATGGCAGTGGCTACATAAGAAATATTATCTAATAAATTTACAACAAGAATACGCTATTACCATAAACAGTACAGACAATCACAACTTTGAAAAAGTTTTATTATATAAAAAAGAAATTCTGAAGATTGCAAATGAACTTCAAGTTTTAAACGAATCTTTTATTAATCACACGATAACTTAATTATTTCAAACTTCTTTTAAAAGAAAAAAGCATATAGGTATTTAATGAGCAATAGCAATATAGACAATGATCTAGATAAAATAGATAGTTTACTTAAAAAAGCTAAATCTAAAAAGATACCGGTCACTTATGATGATATAAACAAAGCTCTTCCTCTTAATAAAAATCCTTCAATAAGACAATTAGAGGAAGCTATATTAAAATTTTCCGATGCGGGAGTAGATATTTTAGAATCTAACGAAGATGATGAAATTAAGCTTGATATCGGAATAGATGAAGAATTTAAGCTATCTACCAATGTTGATAATGAACCTGAGGATGAGGTAGAAGAAGAAAATATAGGTACTACCGATGATCCTGTAAGATTATATCTTAAGGATATGGGGGGAGTCGATCTTTTAACTCGTGAAAACGAAATAGAAATAGCAAAAAGGATTGAGGAAGGACGTAAAACAATGACTGCTTCCTTATGTAGAAGCCCTATTGCTATGCGTTGTTTTATAGTATGGTATGAAGATTTAGTTAATGAAAAAATGTTACTACGTGATCTGATAGATTTAGAAGCTAACATGTTACATGATGAAACACCCGAAAATGATGAAGAACATAGTAGTGATACCGAAGGAGAAGAGCATGAGGATAATCACTTATCTATGTCTAGAGTAGAAACGCAGATATTACCTAATATCATAGAGCGTATGAAGAAGATTTCTTTTATCTGCGAAGAACTACTCATTGAAGCTAAAAAATGTTATGAGAAATCTTTTGAGCCGAAAGTTTTACAAAATAGCAAAAAATATAATAATAATTTGGAATTATTAATAAATGAAGTTTTGGAAATACATTTTAATTCTAAAAGAACAGAAGAAATTTTAGGTAAGATGTATGGAATAAATCGTGATTTAATTAATAAAGAAACAGCCTTTTTAAAACTTGCTGAAAAATACGGAGTAACTCGCCAAAATTTCTTCGATGAATATATAGGATCGGTTATCAATGCAGCATGGAAAGAAAAAATGCTGAAAAATAAAAAAGTCGCTTGGAAAGAGTTAATTACTAAAGAATCAGATTATATAGATCAAATGATTGCCGAATTATCGGTTATAGAATCTAATACTGGTCTTTTAGTTAATGATTTTAAAAAACTAGTGAATACTATACAAAAAAGTGAGAGACAAACGCTACAAGCAAAAAAAGATATGATAGAGGCGAATTTACGTTTAGTTATATCTATCGCTAAAAAATACGCTAATAGGGGATTGCAGTTTTTAGATTTAATTCAAGAAGGTAATATAGGACTTATGAAAGCGGTGGATAAATTTGAATATCGCCGTGGTTATAAATTCTCTACCTATGCTACTTGGTGGATTAGACAAGCTATAACAAGAGCTATTGCAGATCAAGCAAGGACTATACGTATTCCTGTGCATATGATTGAAACAATTAATAAGATACTGCGTACTTCAAGACAAATGCTTAATGAACTCGGATACGAACCAACGGCAACGGAAATCGCTAACCGTCTTTCAATGCCGCTTGATAAAGTGCGTAAAGTCATGAAAATAGCTAAAGAACCTATAAGTCTTGAGAATCCCGTAGGTGATGATAGTGATGGAGGTCAATTAGGCGATTTTATTGAAGATAAGAATGCAGTAGCACCGATTGATGCGGCAATTCAGTCAAATTTACGAGAAGTTACCACTAGAGTACTTGCAACCCTTACGCCTCGTGAAGAAAGAGTGCTTAGAATGCGTTTCGGTATAGGTATGAATACTGACCATACATTAGAAGAAGTAGGGCAGCAATTTAAAGTAACTAGAGAACGTATAAGACAAATCGAGTCAAAAGCTTTAAGAAAGTTACAACATCCTATTAGATCCAAAAAGCTTAATAGCTTTAGAATTGGAGGAAAGCGTGGTGACGGTAATCCATCGGATTTACTAGAAGCGTGATAACACTTATATTGTCATACCGCGGCTTGATCGCGGTATCTCAGGATACGGTCTGTTATACAAGATCCCGTGGTCAAGCCACGGGATGACAATTGTAAAATCCAATCCCCTTATGTATCGATATAAGATCACCATTGAATATTTAGGCACGAATCTTGCAGGTTGGCAAAGGCAAGCAGGAGTAATGTCGGTACAGCAGATATTAGAAGAAGCGATTTATAAATTTTCCGGTGAACAGGTAATATTGTTTGGGTCAGGAAGAACGGATGCCGGTGTTCATGCTATAGGTCAAGTAGCACATTTTGATCTTTCAAAATATTTAGAACCTCACAAAATTATTACAGCTATCAACTATTTTGCAAGACCGTATGCCGTAGGAGTATGGAATTGTGAATTAGCTCCCAATAATTTTCATGCTAGGTTTTCAGTTACCTCTCGTCATTATATATATAGAATTATTAATAGACCTTATCCATCCGTAATTGATTTAAATAGAGCATGGTGGATTAGTTCACCTTTAGATATTCTAGCTATGCAAAAAGCTGCCGCTTATCTATTAGGCAAACATGATTTTACTTCATTTAGAGCTAGCTCATGTCAATCAAAATCACCGATTAAAACTTTAACTGAACTTAATATTATTAAAGAAGACGAAGAAATAAAATTATATCTTTCAGCCCCGTCATTTTTGCATCATATGGTACGTAATGTTGTCGGTAGTTTAGTGCTTGTCGGTAAGAATGTTTGGCAGGCAGAGCAAATTAAAGATGTTCTAGAAGCCAAAGATAGAAAAGCCGCCGGTCCTACTGCTCCCGCCTACGGTCTTTATTTTGTGAAAGCAGAGTATTAACAATCATAAATTTCGTCATTACAATGCTTCCCTGCATAGGCATTATTACGTGTGGATACCACCTCGTCATTGCGAGGAAATTACGAAGTAATTGACGAAGCAATCTCAGGATACTTGACGAGATTGCCACGCAGTCTACGACTGCTCGCAATGACGATCGGGTATCCACGTACAAAGTCCGCTCGTAATGACGTCCTAAATTAGTATACTACGACATTGTTAATAAACTATATAATTTTTCATGGATGTTAGTTAGCTTACCTATATCATTTCCACCGGCTTGAGCAAGGCTTGCTTGTCCACCTCCGCCGCTGCCGCCTAAGAATAAAGAAAGTTCTTTTGCAATTATACCTGCATTGTATTTGTCTGTTATAGCTTTACTCACCGCAACCGTAATAGATAATTTACCAATCCCCTCAGCAATATATACCACTATTAAATCTTCTAATTTTTTTGTTAAATTTTCGGCAGCCTGGCGTAATATTTTATTGTCTATATTTCCTACTTTTTTGTGTAATAGTTTTATTCCTGTTATTTGTTCAGCTTGTTTTTCAATTTGTTCTATACTTAAATCTAAACTAGCTAAATGAGTTTTTTCTAACTCTTTCTCAAGTTCTCTGTTACGCTCTAAAATATTATTAACTTTGGTAATAAGCTCATTTTTATTAGTCTTTAAACTGCTTTCTACCGATTTAAGTAAATTATCTTTTTCTCTCATTAATTTAATTACGAATTCACCGCAAACTGCTTCAATTCTGCGAACCCCTGCCGCTATAGCACTTTCGCTTGTGATTTTAAAGCAACCGATGTCACCGGTACGTCTGACATGCGTACCGCCGCATAATTCTAAAGAAGTCCCGCCCATCTTAACTACTCTTACTTCGGAGTCGTATTTCTCGCCAAACAGTGCCATAGCTCCTTGTTTGACTGCATCTTCAGTTGCCATTAATGTAGTATTTACCTCATGATTATCTCTAATAATCTCATTTACTTTATCTTCGATTAAAGTGATTTCTTCATTAGTCACAGCTTTAGAATGGCTAATATCAAAGCGTAAATAAGTCGGAGCGACTAACGAACCTTTTTGTGTAACATGTTTATCAAGTACCTCGTGCAGTACTGCATGTAATATATGCGTTGCTGAGTGATGAATTCTTAAATTCTGCCTATATCTTATGTCTATACTAAAATTAGCATTCTCGCCTACGTTAATCTGCCCCTTTTTCAAAATACATTTGTGGACTATAATAGAGCCTAAATATTTTAAAGTATCTATTACTTCTACTTCAGAATCTTTTGCAAATATTGTCCCAATGTCACCCATCTGACCGCCGGACTCACCGTAAAAAGGTGTTTGGTTGCTGATTAGCAGAAATTGCGTATCTATCTCTTTTATATCATTAACTAAATTATTATCTTTAATTAATGCAATTATTTTACATTCTGCTTCATTAAGCGTATATCCTAAAAACTCCGTACTACCATGCTGCTCTTTGATATCAAACCATAGTTGATCGGTTTTGGACTCACCGGAGCCAAGCCAAGATTTTCTAGCACGTTCTTTTTGCATAAGCATTTGCTCTTCAAACCCTTTGTGATCAACGGAAATATTACGGTTTTTTAGAATATCTTCGGTTAAATCAAGCGGAAATCCGTAAGTATCGTATAGTTTAAACGCTACTTCTCCTGATAATTCATTACCTGTTGTTAGCGTTTCTGTTTCTTCGGTAAGAAGCTTTAGACCACGTTCTAATGTGGCTTTAAATCTAATTTCTTCTTGTTCTAAGATACTGCTTATAAAGCTTTCTGCTCTTTTAAGTTCAGGATAAACATTCCCCATTAAATCAACAAGTTTTGGCAGTAATTTATACATTAACGGCTCTTTGCTACCTAGCATATGAGCATGCCTCATGGATCTTCGCATAATGCGGCGCAGTACGTAACCACGCCCCTCATTTGAAGGGATAACGCCGTCAGCTATTAAAAAGCTACTTGCTCGTAAGTGGTCGGCAATAACTCGGTAAGAAAATTTAGCTTCTCCCTCTACTTTCACTTTTACTATATTTTCGGTAAAATTAATTATTTCCTGAAATAAATCTATGTCATAATTATTGTTAACATGCTGTAATACTGCCGTCATACGCTCAAGACCCATACCGGTATCGATAGATTTTTGCGGTAACTCTATTCTAGTATCGTTATCGATTTGTTCATATTGCATAAATACCATATTCCAAATCTCGATAAATCTGTCACCGTCTTCGTCCTTAGTACCAGGTAGCCCGCCGTATATTTGTTCTCCGTGGTCATAAAAAATTTCAGAGCAAGGACCGCAAGGACCAGTATCGCCCATAGACCAAAAATTATCGTTTGTTTTAATCCTTATTATGCGATCATCCCCAAATCCTGCTATTTTTTTCCAGTAAGAAGCTGCTTCGTCATCGGTATGATAAATTGTTGCATAAAGCTTGTCTTTTGGGAGTTCAAATTCTTTAGTCAATAAATTCCAAGCGTAATATATGGCTTGTTCTTTAAAATAGTCACCGAATGAAAAATTACCTAGCATTTCAAAAAGTGTGTGATGTCTTGCAGTATAACCGACATTCTCAAGGTCGTTATGTTTACCGCCGGCTCTAAGAGATTTCTGACTAGTTACCGCTTTGTTATAGGGTCTTTTTTCTTGTCCGGTAAAAACATTTTTAAATTGTAGCATTCCGGAATTAACAAACATTAAGCTAGGGTCATTGTATGGAATTAACGAGCTAGCCGGTACATGTGTATGATTATTTGCTTTAAAGTAAGTTATAAATTTACTTCTAACTTCTTCGGTGGTAAATTTAGTCATGGTAAAATATATTATTTAATGTTATGTCATTCCGGGGTGGATCATTTTTCGTCATTGCGAGGAAAATTACGCAGTAATTAACGAAGTAATCTCGTGCCAAAGTCCTGAGATTGCCATGCTCCTTATCAGTCGCTCGCAATGACGGTTCGGTATCCATGCAGAAATGACGTCCAGTATAGTAAAATACACTGAATTATGATTAAAATAAATTTATTTATGAAAAATATTTTTGATTCGATCAAATTACATTTTGTTCAATTTGCTACAAAATTAAAAATATTTTCTTTCAAAAGAAAAAAGATTGTGGTGTTACTAGGTAATAAAGGTGTATTTCTTAGTACTTTTCTCAATAATAAATTATTAGATAAATTATTTATCCCTACTCAGGAACAGATAGACTTAAATCCTTATAAAAACTTTTTTAGTAAATTTCCAAAAAGCGATATTTATTTTTTACTTGACGGCAGCGAATGTAAAACACGGCACGATCAAATACCTATATTACAGTCAATAGTTAAACTTAATCCTATTGAACAATTTATTGAAGGTTATTTTAATAAAGAAGACATTATAGCACATTGTGTTTACGAAATTACTACTACCCCAAGTGAAATTTGGTCGACTTTAATTATGTCGTGTCCATTTGAAACACCTTTAAGTGATATAATTTCATGCATTATAGATAAAAGATCGCTTGATTTAAAAGGAATTTACTTTTTAACGTTAGAGCTAAAAGTTATTATAAATAAAATAGTGCAGAATATAGAAAATGATAAATATAACGATTATTTTCAAATTTGTGTATATGCATCACAAGCTAGCGGTATAAAATTTATTATCAAACATAAAAATGATATAATAACAATTAGAAATCTTGAGTATCCATTTGATAAAACAACTGGCTATGTTCAAGGTATTATAGAACAAGCAATTAATGATTGTTTGATATTATTTAAAAACTATATAAGTAATCTTGACCAAAGAGTCTGTATAATTCTTATAGTAGATGAAGAGTTAAAATCTTTATTAGAATCAACAAATTTTGAAGATCGCCCTGTAATCTTTATACCGGTTGATAATATACTAAATAAGCAAACTCTAGAAAAAGAAAGATTTATAGATACGAATATTAGTAGGCTGTTTCTAGAATATAAGAGTTTTCCCGCTTATAATAATAATTTAAAATCAATAAAAAAACTAGTTACTATAAAGGATCTGACATTTAAATTATATAGTGCATTACTTATAATATTAATATTAATGGTCGGTATTATCAAATATAATACAAAACAGAATTACAAAGACATAAACTCTATTAATGAAAAATATTATGCAACAAATCAAGAATATGATAGTATAAAATATAAATATCCTTATATTAAAAATACTGCTAGCCTAGCTGATTTATATGTAATAGAAAAATTACTAGAAGCACCGGTGCCACTGCCGTTTGATTTACTTAAAAGGCTAATAATTACTTTAAATCCGGCTTTTAAATTAGAAGAAATTAAATGGGAATTAACAAATATAGATAATATTTTGTTAGTTTCTAAGAGGCAATTAATAATCAAATTAATACTTAAATATCATAATAATAATCTATCGGTAGATGAATCTCTAAAGATACTAGATGATCATATGCAAAACGTAAAAAATAAATTATCTAATTTGCAGATAGATTATGTTATATATAAGGATAAAATACTTGATATATTCGGTAAGGTAGTAATTCCTTTATCGGTTAATATAGTTAATGATAAGATATAACAACTGTGTCATTACTGCAAGGATACCAAGTCGTCATTGCGAGGAAATTACGTAAGTAATTGACGAAGCAATCTCAGGATATTTGATGAGATTGCCACGCTCCTTTCAGTCGCTCGCAATGACGAAAAAACTGCTCTACACTAATAAAGTAAGGTAAGCACAAAATGTTTGAAAAATATATTATGTATTTAAAGAATCTTATATTTTTTCAATTTATTATATATTTCTTCTTTATTGCCTTAACTATCTGGATAATAAAAAATTTCCAGCAAGAATACAGTAAATCTATTCTTGATAAACAAGTTTCACAAGAAAATCTAACAGAGGAAGTTTTAAAGCTTTATTCTGTCATTAACTCTAAAGAAGAAATATTAGAATCTTACAAAAAATATGTAGATTTAAGCGTGCCAAGTAGTGTGAGTTGCTTAAATTATCAAGAACTAATTCCTAAAATAAAAAGCTTAAGCAATAAATATGATTTAGTAGAACCTATAGATGTATCTATAAATTCAGTATTTTTTAAAAATAATGTTCAGGCGATTGAAGGAGAAGGTGAATCGATTCATGTAAATAATTATAGCATAAATATAAAATATGCATGTGCAGATTTTTTGACTTTTCTAAAAATATTCTCTGAAATTTATTCTTATATGCCTCCTAATACTCTTATATCTTTTGTACGAGTACGTAATGAAGAAGTGTTAACGCCTAAGAATATCTATAAACTTTCAGTAAATCATGCTCCTAATCTTATTTATGCTAAATTGATATTATATATCAGAGAATTAGCCTCAAAATAAATTACTAAAATGAATAATGCAATAGTACTTAATAACGTAAATACTAATTTATTTAAAAAAGATATTGTTAATAATTTTGTCAATAATCTTACAAAATCTACTTGCTCTACTATTGCAAATATGCTTGCTATAGATTATACGCTAAGGCTTAATTCTAAACCGGAAGCTGCAAAATATATTAATAAATGTATTTCTAGACTCAAAAATTATTTAGGTATGCGGGTTATTAACGATGATAATTTTTCCGTAGCATTAGAGTTATTTGCAATAATGATTACTTCTGAAGACGAAAATGAGCAAAATAAGAATAATATTTTAGAGCAATCACAAGATATAATAGCAGAAAATCTTGTAGAAGTTTATTTTGGAGATGAAAAAATAAATAGTACCGAAAAAGAAAAAATTAAAAATATATTTAAAACTCTTTTAAAAGAGAAGAATTTTGACAAAATAATAAATTATGCGGAATCTCACAAAAAATTATTTAAGGCTTCTGTAATGTATGCAATGAAGAAATATAATAATATTGATGAAGCAACTATCTATATAAAGAAAGAATTTAATAAAATATTAGAGATGTCTTTAGCATTTACACAAAAAAGTAATATATTTAAACAAGCAACCGGAAAAATCGCCGGTGCTGTTTGTGCTTTATTAGTCGGAGCAATTAGTGTTGCGACTGCGGGAGCGGCTTTTTCTATCATAGTTGTACCGGCATCAATTTTTGCCGTCAGATATGCACCTGAACTTGGTGAAAAAATTGGAGGATTAATTTTAAATAATGATAATGCAATAAAACTAGAACAAAGCAATATAGAGAAGTTTATGAAAACATTACAAAATGATAAAGAAAGTCTTCTATCTCAAGAAAAAACAAAAAACATCAAAAAAAATATAAAAGTTTCTCCTTCTCAAATAAATGCTAAATTAACTAAGAAAGTGGTTAATGAAAAACATAGATAGGGTTTTGTTGTATAAATCGATTTTTCCACTGTCACCCCGTGACTTAATAATCACGGGGTCCAGCTTAAAATACTAATAATTATTAGTATTTTAAGTTGCTTTTCTGGATACCGTGGACAAGCCACGGTATGACAGCGAGTGCATTTTCTGAGCCATGCAACAAAGCCATAAAGCTATTTTTTACTTGAGAATATAAAATATTACTCTTATTATCTTTTTTAAAATCAATAAAATAACTTAATGAGAAAAGTAATAATATCCGGCATGATCGGCAACGCTTTAGAATGGTATGATTATGCATTATATGCTCAATTTGCTTATATTATAGGGCAGCATTTTTTTCCGGATTCAGAAATGCGAGAGACTTTAACTTTTGCGGTATTTGCTGCAGGCTTTGTAGTACGACCGCTTGGCGGTATTATTTTCGGTAATATCGGTGATAGATTCGGTAGACGTACTGCTTTGGTGATGGGTATTATAACTATGGCAATACCGACTGCCGGAATAGGTCTCTTACCAAGTTATAAAACTATTGGAATTGCCGCTCCTATTATTTTAACTATTATCAGACTCATACAAGGTTTTTCTTTAGGAGGGGAATTTAGCGGTTGTATTTCGTATATTGTAGAACATGCTTCGTTCGAGCAGCGAGGACTTGCGGGGAGTAGCTCATTCGTTAGTATGTGCGGCGGTATGCTGCTTGGACTTGGTACAGCATCCGGTTTTTCTTATTTTATGCCTGCCGATATGCTATTTGAATGGGGTTGGAGGATACCTTTTATTGCCGGTTTATTTATTAGCTCCGTAGGTTTATATATTAGAAAAAACCTAGCAGAAAGTCCTATTTATAAAAAAGCTAACGAAACAGGACGTTTAGCACGTTTTCCTTTACGAGAAACATTAACAAAATATCCAAAAGAACTAATTATCGCACTTGGTCTTTATATTACCGTAACTGCTCCTTTTTATACTTCTACGGTTTTTATCGGTAATTTTATGCAAACACTCGGTTATACTAATCAGCAAAGCACAATTGTTAGTAGTATAATATTAATCGTAATGATGATAGTATTTCCTATATCTGCGTATGTTTCGGATAAGGTGGGGCGGCGTCCTGTACTAATATGGGGGATTATCTTGTTAATTTTATCAGTCTATCCTATTTTTGTAGCCTTAGGATCGATGAATTTTACTTTAGCTATAATATCTCAAGTAATATTTGCCGGAGTTATTAGCATTTATATGGGACCTATTCCAACGGTTTTAGTAGAGATATTTCCGACTAGCATAAGATTTACCGGTGTTGCACTTTCATACAACCTTGCAGCTGCTATATTTGGCGGTACTGCTCCAATGTTAGCAATGATATTAACGAAAGTTACCGGAGACAATTATGCTATTGCATATTATTTAATTGCACTTGCCTTGTTATCTTCTATAATCCTAAAATTCTATAAAGAAACTTATAAAAAGAATTTGGTAAACTAGGTTCTGTGCTAAAATTAATAAGATTTTTGCAGGAATAGCAGTTCCTATTTCAAAAAAATCTTATAATTTGCAGTTAAAAAGAGCTAAAATAGATTAATTTAAATTTAATATACAGAATCTTATATGAGCGAAGTTTTTGAAGTACCAAACGGTGAAAACAAGGTTTTACTCCATTGTTGTTGTGCTCCTTGTGTTGGCCCTTTAATGGAAAAAATGATCGATACCGGCATTAAGTTTACACTTTTTTTCTACAATCCTAATATTCATCCTAAAAAAGAATATGAGCTTCGTAAAAACGAAAATATTAAGTTTGCCGAGAAACATAATATAGAATTTATCGATGCGGATTACGATCCACAAAATTGGTTTAGAAGAGCTAAAGGGATGGAGTGTGAGCCTGAACGAGGTAAACGCTGCACAATGTGTTTTGATATGCGTTTCGAGCGTACGGCTTTATATGCTTATGAAAACGGCTTTAAGGTTATAACTAGCTCACTTGGTATTTCTAGATGGAAAGATATGAACCAAATTAATGAATCAGGAACTAGGGCTGCATCTCATTATGAAGGGGTGACCTATTGTACTTATAATTGGCGTAAAGATGGCGGTGCTAGCAGAATGTACGAAATTGCCAAAGAAGAGAACTTTTATAAACAAGAATTTTGCGGCTGTGTTTATTCTTTCCGTGATACTAACGATTGGCGAGTAGCAAACAATCGCCCTAAGATCGAGATCGGCAAGGAGTATTATTAAGATTTCTGTGTTATGTGTCATACCGCGACTTGATCGCGGTATCCATTTAAATATACAAATAATTTATATTGATTTTATTAAATACTGCGATCAAGTCGCAGTATGACAATGCATTTTTTATGAAAAAACTATCATTTCAGCAAATTATACTAGCTTTGCAAAATTACTGGCAGGATTACGGTTGTGCAATATTGCAGCCTTACGATGCCCATGTCGGAGCCGGTACGTTTCACCCTGCAACTGTGCTTCGCTGCATTGGTACCAAACCTTGGTCTGTTGCATATGTTCAGCCATCAAGAAGACCAGGGGATAGCAGGTATGGCATGCATCCTAATAGAATGCAACATTATTATCAATTTCAGGTTATCTTAAAACCCTCGCCGGATAATATTCAAGAGCTATATCTTAAAAGTTTAGAATGTTTAGGTATAGATTTAAAAATTCATGATATCAGATTTGTTGAAGATGATTGGGAGTCGCCAACCTTAGGTGCTGCCGGGCTTGGCTGGGAAGTATGGTGTAACGGTATGGAAGTATCGCAATTTACTTATATGCAGCAAATCGGCGGTATTGAATGCCGTCCCGTTGCCGGTGAAATTACTTATGGACTCGAGAGGCTTGCTTTATACATTCAAGTTGTTGATGAAGTAAAAGAGCTTGATTGGAACGGGCAAGTAGGCGAAAAAGCTTTAAAATACGGTGAAGTGGATTTCGAAGTTGAACGGCAATTTTCAAAATATAATTTAGAGCTTGCCGATAGTGAAATATTACTGCGACATTTCAAGGATAGCGAAGAACAGTGTGAGAGATTAATTAAAGCTAATTTACCTATGCCGGCTTATGATGAATGCCTTAAGGCAAGTCATGCATTTAATCAACTAAATGCATTAGGTGTGATTAGTGTAATTGAGCGTGCTTCTTATGTTTTAAGAGTACGTCATTTAGCTAGAATTTGTTGTATAAAATGGTTGGAGTTAAGCGGTGAGTGAATTATTATTAGAGTTATTTAGTGAAGAAATACCTGCATTAATGCAAAAAAATGCTGAAGAGGGTTATTTAAACATATTCACGAAAATTTTTGAAGAAAACGAAATATTTGCAAAAGTACAAGTATTTGCAGGGCCTCGTAGAATAACGTTGCATGCTACTCACTTGCCGAAAGTAACGTTATCAAAAGAACTCGAGATAAAAGGGCCTAGCACGGAAGCACCGGAAGCTGCTATTAACGGCTTTTGTAAAGCTCATAATGTTAGTAAATTAGAACTTTCTACTAAATTAATTAATAATCAGCTATATTATTTCTTTGTCAAAAAAACAGAAGAAAGGGAAATAAAAGAGATTTTGCCGGAGATTATTATAGAGGCTATTAATAAATATAGCTGGGCAAAATCGATGTTTTGGGGCAATTACAAAATAAAATGGATTAGACCGTTACGAAATATTTTATGTATATTTGACGGTGAAGTACTACCACTGCAATTTGGGCATTTAACCGCTAATAATATTACGTACGGGCATCGTCTTACTGATAATAAAAAATTAGAAGTAACAGATTTTGAAGATTATAGAAATAAGCTTTTAGAAAATCATGTTATTTTAGAGAGAACAAAGAAAGAAGAAGTAATTAAAACCGGTTTACTGGAACTGGCAAATTCTTGTAATCTAAACATAAAAGAAGATAATCGTTTAATCGAAGAAGTAGCAGGGCTTAGTGAATTTCCCGTTGTGCTACTTGGAAAAATCCCACAAAAATTTTTAGAGTTACCTAAAGAAGTACTTATTTCTTCGATGCGTACGCATCAGAAATATTTTTGTTTATTTGATAAAACAGGAAATTTCGCACCGTATTTTCTCTTTGTCAGTAATGGTAGATTTGCAAATGCTGACCTCGTTATTAAAGGTAACGAAAAAGTACTATCTGCACGTCTTTCGGATGCTTTATATTTTTATAAGCAGGATATAGCTAAAACTTTAGAATCAAGATTAGGCAAATTAGAAGCTGTAACATTTTATGCAGAACTTGGTAATTTAAGAGAAAAAGTGGAGCGTATAACTAAAATTTGTAAGCATATAGCTCCAAATAATAAAGATTTAATTACGGCAGCGAAACTTTGCAAAAGTGACCTTGTTTCCGAGATGGTCGGAGAATTTCCTGAGTTGCAAGGTATTATGGGTTATTATTATGCAAAGCATGAAGGGTTAAATGAAGAAGTAGCCACAGCAATTAAAGACCATTATAAACCTCAAAAACTTAATGATAATATACCAAGCAGAAATGCTGCTTTGCTTGCTTTAGCCGATAAGCTAGATAGTTTAGTAGGTTTGATGATAGCAGGCGAAGCTCCGACAGGCTCAGGTGATCCATATGCCTTAAGACGTCAAGCTCTTGGTATAATAAGAATAATACTTGAGAATAAATTAGAATTACATTTAAATAGCTTAATTAATTTTTCTATAAACTTATATAAAGATTCATCTGATAAAAATAAGGATTTAATAATATCTTTCTTTGAAGAAAGAGTAAAATTTTACTTTAAAAATGACTATGATATTGCGTTAATTAATGCAGTTCTTGATTTACATTTAGTGGATACAAAATTTAAGCTTGATGCGTTAAAAGAATTTTTAATAGAAGACGCAGGAAAGCAATTATTAAATGCTTACAGACGAGCTAGTAATATAATTGATGGTCAGAAAATTACCGGCTTAGTTGATGAAAGTCTCTTTATTACACAACCTGAAAAAGAATTATTTGAAGTAATCCAAAAAATTTCTCCGCAAATTATAGATAGTATAGCTGATAAAGATTATAAGAGAGCCTTAAATTTATTATCATCTCTATTAACTCCGATTACTAGCTTTTTTGATAATGTATTCGTTAATGACTCTGATTCAAAGATCGCTCAAAATCGTTTATCGTTATTACAAAATACTTATGAATTATTCCATAAAATAGCTAAGTTTAACTGCTTATGATCAAACTTTCCTATGTCATTCCCGCAAAAGCGGGAATGACATAAATAAGCCATGCAACAACGCCGCTTTTAGCTAGGAATGAAATCGAGAAGCAGATATATAACAAAACCAAAATAACTAAATTAATGATCAGTAAAGCCGTTGAATATATAAAATCAGGTAAAGTGGTTGTTTTGCCGACTGAAACAGTCTATGGGATTGGAGCGGATGCTACAAATAATGAGGCATGTTTAAAGATTTTTCAGTTCAAAAATCGTCCTGCTATCAACCCGCTTATCGTGCATGTCGCATCCATAGAGCAAGCAAAAGAAATAGGGGAGTTTAACGATTTAGCTACAAAAATAGCAGAAAAATTTTGGCCTGGACCGTTATCTATAGTTGTCCCTTTAAAAGTGAATGCAAATATTGCTCCTAGCGTAACGGTAGGGCTTAATACAATAGCGATTCGAATGCCGTCTTATCCACTAGCATTAGAGCTTATCAGACAATCAGGCGTACCTATAGCTGCCCCAAGTGCTAACCCCTCAAACTATATTAGTCCGACTAACGTCGAGCATGTTACAAAACATTTTTCAGAAAACGCAGAAATCTTTATTTTAGCACCTGAAATTTATCAATCTGAATATGGGCTAGAGTCAACGATAATCAATACAACAACTGTTACTCCTACTATTCTTAGAGAAGGGTTTATAACTGCTGAAATTTTAGAAGAAGTACTAGGGGTAAAAGTTTTAAAAGCATCAGAGACAAGTACTATAAAAGCTCCGGGCATGCTTGCTAAACACTATTCACCAAAAGTACCGGTTAGGCTAAATGCTATAAATTTAGAGGATAAAGAAATCGGATTAAATTTTGGCAATAGTAATCTTACGGGAAAATTTTCGTTAAATTTAAGTGCCAAAGGTAATCTTATAGAAGCTGCTGCAAATCTTTATGCTTATTTAAGAATTCTTGACGATTATGCTGCAGCTCATGATGTAAGCAGTATAGCAGTTGTTCCTATACCTCAAGTGAATATAGGGACTGCAATTAATGATCGCCTAAAACGTGCTGCAAAATCATAAATTTCGGCGTTCTATTCGCCTTAATAGCTTTTTTATGATATTTGGTCATTACATAGTTATCGTGCAGTTTTAAATAATCACTTTTATTTATAATTTCAAAATTACCGTTCTGCTGTATTAACTCTATTGCTTCATAAAAATAATTTTCGATATTGGAAGCAAATACTAAATTACCGTTGTCTTTTAGCTTATCTTGTAAAACCTTAAGTCGTTCTTTATTGAAAACGTTTCTTTTTTTTTTTTTGCTTATTTTTTATCCATGGATCAGGAAATAAAATATAAATTCCATCAAGGCTATTACTTGGTATCTCATTTAATATTAAATCCAAATTATTAGGGAATAATAAAAAATTCATGATATTATGTTCGCCCGCAAGTTTTAAAACATTTGCAACTCCGTTTAAATATACCTCTACCCCAATAAAAAGTGCATTAGGATTCATTTTAGCTTGATTAATGAAATGCTCACCCATACCAAAGCATATCTCAAGAAATACTTTACGTTTTTCATTTACAAGCTTTTCTTTAGAAAATAAATATTTTGGTAGTTCGTTATCTAATAAATTCTGTTGCACTCCTGACAAGCTTTTACCGATGCGTCTTGCGTATGACTTATTCAAATTGATAGGAGAAAATAATATTACCCTACTGTAACCTTGTAGGTCCCTGTAAACATTTTCAATATTATAACCCTGATCTAAGAAAATTTGAGTTACCGCTTCTTCCTGTTTAAACCCTATTTCTAATATAATCTTACCGTTTTGTTTTAAGAATTGTTTGGCATTTCCGGCGATTGTTTTATAACACTGTAAGCCGTCTTCTTCAGCAAATAAAGCAATAGACGGTTCATAATTGATTGTTTCAATTGCCATCTCTGATTTTTCGCTGTAAGATATATAGGGTGGGTTGCTAACTATAAGATCAAATTTTTGCTTTCCTAGATTTTCAAACCAATCACTATGAATAACTTGCAAACGATCCATTACCTCATGTTTTGCCGCATTACTTTTGATAATTTCTATAGCATCAAGACTTATATCGGTCGCAATTACATTAGCATTCGGTAACTCACATAATAGACTTATAGCAATACAGCCGCTACCTGTCCCGAGTTCTAGGATTTTTGTGTATTCGTCATTGCGAGAAGACGCCATAGGCGTCGACGAAGCAATCTCAGGCAAAATCCCTGAGATTGCCACGCTCCTTTCAGTCGCTCGCAATGACGGTTTGAGTAACCCTAGAACTATTTCCACCAAAACTTCAGTATCGCTTCTTGGAATTAATACATGTTTATTAACAATAAATTCACGTGAGTAAAATTCTTTAACACCTGTAATATACGCTATCGGTTCATGCTTTAATCTTCTCTCTAACAGTTTTTCAAAAGCTTCTATCTCGGCTTCATTTAACTGCTCATCAAGATTAATAAGCAAATACTCAATAGGTTTATTTATAACATGCCGTAGTAAAATTCGTGCTTCTAATTGCGGCGAACTAATACCGATTTTATTTAATTTATCTGTAGCATTACTAAGAATTTGCTTTATAGAACATTGCATGGAAAGTTTTATTTTCTGCCAAAATTTTTCATTTCTAAAATCTCATCTACACTACCTAACGGTACTCGTTTTTTAAGTTCGGTAAATTCACTAAATATGTTAGAAGATTTATTATCAGTTATAATCTCCCCCATATCCCTTGGCAGCTCACAAGAAAATTCCATAATCTCATTACTAGTCGGATGAGTAAAACTTAAATACCAAGAATGTAGGGCTTGACGCTTAAAATCAATTAATTTTGCTTTTAGTTCAGGGGGAGAATGAGCAATTTTTCGGTCGTTATTGCCATAAGTTTGATCGCCGACTACCGAATGTTTTAAATGGCTTAGCTGTACTCTAATTTGATGAGTTCTGCCCGTACTAAGCTTGCACTCCACCATACTAATAGCACCGCTGTAAAACAATTCTAGAGTCTTGTAATGTGCAACGGCTTCTTTACCGCCATATTTTAATATGGTCATTTTTTGACGATCGCTTCGGCTACGACCGATATTATTCTTAATGACTCCTTCTAGCGGATTAATTACTCCCCATACTAACGCTTTATATTTCCGTATTACCTGTCTTTGCTCTATCTGATTTACAAGCAACATATGTGCTTTATTATTTTTAGCAACTAACATCAAACCGGTAGTGTCCTTATCTAAACGATGTACTATCCCGGGTCTTTCTGATGAACCGATATCCGATAAATTCTTCGTATGATAAAGTAATGCATTAACAAGCGTATCATCATGATGCCCTGCTCCAGGATGTACCGTCATACCTGCAGCTTTGTTAATTACTATCAAATCATCATCTTCGTAAATTATATCAAGTGCTATATTTGCTGCTGCAATTTTTAGCTCTTCAGGTTCTTTAAAAGAAAATAATATAACATCATTCTCCTTGACCAAAACATCAGGATCAGAAATAATTACATCATTAACTTGTACGCAAGAACTTTTAATAGATTTTTGAATTTGGTTTCTAGAAACATTTTCAAGAAGTTGTGATAAAGCTTTATCAAGTCTTATATTATTTAGTTCGTTCGGTACGTTATATGTTAACATATGTTATTTTAAGATAATGAATAATACGCTTAAATGGTTAAGTGCAATCGGTGTTGAATATTATTGCCATGAACATCCACCGAAATTAAAAGTAAGTAATAATACCAAGCTAACTGAAAAGTCACAAGTAAAACTTATGCCTACAAAAGAAACTGCATTCAATATGAATGGAAATCTTTCCAAATTTAAAGGAGACACGGAACACAGAACCGCAGCGTACACAAGCGTACGTGAGGATTCGAGTACCGGATCGACATATAAATTACCTCTAGCAGTAGAGTTTGGGAAGATTTCTAATGATAAAGTTCATGATAATATAACCCTAGCAAGATCTCTTGCCGATAAAGCTAATAATATCGAAGAACTAAAAGAATCTCTACTAAATTTTAATGGTTGTGAACTTAAGAAATTTGCTACTAATACGGTTTTCGGTGACGGTAATTTGGAAGCTAAAATTATGTTAATAGGCGAAGCCCCGGGAAGTACCGAAGATTTAAAAGGCATACCTTTTTGCGGTGAAAGCGGCAATTTACTTGATAATATGCTGCACGCTATCGGAATTTCACGAAAAAATAACGCTTATATTACGAATACGGTATTTTGGCGTCCTCCTGCTAATAGACAACCGACACTCGAAGAAGTCGATATTTGTAGACCTTTCGTTGAGAAGCATATCGCTCTTATTAACCCGAAGCTAATTATTCTAGTCGGTAGCACGGCTGCAACTAGCTTACTTGGAAAAAATTCAGGTATTACTAAAATTAGACAAGAATATTATTTTTATACCAATAAATATCTATCCGCTCCTATTCAAACTACGGCAATCTTCCACCCTGCCTATCTATTACGCCAACCTATGCAAAAACGAACCTCTTGGTATGATTTACTCAAGATTAAGGAGTATTTAGTAAATAATAGACTTCTTGCATAACTTGTACATTAATCTCGTACTCACAGTTTCATGTACTTTTTAAAATAATTTTCTACTGGACAATTAGTCGTATATATACGACAATGTAATCGTCTCTAGTTAAGCTTAATATGCAAAAAACTAAACAAATACAATTTTTTATAACAGAAAATGGTAAATCTTATATTAAAGATTGGTTAGAAAAATTAGATATCGAGATGCATAGTAGAATTCTTAATATATTAGTTCGCTTAGAATATGGAATTTATTGTGATTACAAACAGATAAAAGGAGGACTATATGAGCTTAGGTTTTTCTTTGGCAAAGGTTATAGAATATATTTTACTGAAAAAGATAATAAAATTATTCTGCTATTAAATGCAGGTAATAAAGATACTCAAGGCAAAGATATTAAAAAAGCCTTAGAAATAATAGAAGAAGTTTATAAATGAAATTGAGGGTGTTATATGGAAAAGTTTACAGATTATTTAAAAGAAAAATTACAAAATGAGGAAATATTAGTAGGATATATTAATGAAGCGTTAGAGCAATATTTCGTGGATCATAATAAGGAGCTATTTTTGGCTACTTTAAAAGAAGCCATTATAGCAAAAGGAGGTATAGCAAAAATCTCTAAAGAAGCTCATATAAATAGACAACATATATATAGAATGTTATCTAGCAAAGGTAATCCAAGTTTCGACAATATAGGATCTTTATTAAACTCTTTAGGATTGCAGTTGAAAGTAGAAGCATGTGCGTTTTAAATTTTCATTAACCTTGCAAGTTGAGCAAGATATCAAAGAAAATTTTTAAATCCTAATAAATCATAATTCATTTCTAATTTCATTAAATTAGGGTTATACTTACTGATGTATAAAAATAAGGTATATCCATATGACCAACGAAAATAATAATGATTCAGAATTTGCCGAATTAAAAATCAGAGGAAAAATATTTAAATTACCGATACTTAAAGCAAGTATCGGTGAGGATGTAATCGATATAAGTAGGGTATCTGCAGAAGCCGATTGCTTTACTTACGACCCGGGCTTTATGTCTACTGCTTCTTGTCAGTCTACTATCACCTATATAGACGGTGATAAAGGAATCTTGCGGCATCGAGGATATGATATTAAAGATTTAGCTGAGAAAAGTGATTTTTTAGAAGTAGCATATTTACTGATTTATGGGGAACTACCAAGTAGTGAGCAGTATAATAATTTCACTAAACAGGTTGCTCATCATTCATTAGTGAATGAAAGATTACATTATTTATTTCAAACCTTTTGTAGCTCTTCTCATCCTATGGCTATTATGCTTGCGGCTGTCGGTTCTCTTTCGGCATTTTATCCTGATTTATTGAATTTTAAGGAAGCAGACTACGAACTTACCGCTATTAGAATGATTGCTAAGATACCTACTATCGCCGCAATGTCTTATAAATATTCTATAGGGCAACCGTTTATTTATCCTGATAATTCGTTAGATTTTACCGAAAATTTTCTGCATATGATGTTTGCAACGCATTGTACGAAATATAAAGTAAATCCAATAATAAAAAATGCTCTTAATAAGATATTTATCCTACATGCAGACCATGAGCAGAATGCTTCTACCTCAACAGTTCGAATTGCCGGCTCATCCGGAGCTAACCCTTTTGCTTGTATTAGCACGGGTATTGCCTCACTTTGGGGACCTGCTCACGGCGGGGCTAATGAAGCGGTAATAAATATGCTTAAAGAAATCGGTAGTTCTGAGAATATCCCTAAATATATAGCTAAAGCTAAGGATAAAAATGATCCGTTTAGGTTAATGGGTTTCGGTCATCGTGTATATAAAAACTATGACCCGCGTGCCGCAGTACTTAAAGAAACGTGCAAAGAAGTATTAAAGGAACTCGGACAGTTAGAAAATAATCCACTGTTACAAATAGCAATAGAACTTGAAGCTATCGCTCTTAAAGATGAATATTTTATTGAGAGAAAATTATATCCAAATGTTGATTTTTATTCAGGTATTATCTATAAAGCTATGGGTATACCGTCGCAAATGTTCACGGTACTTTTTGCAATAGCACGAACCGTAGGCTGGATGGCACAATGGAAAGAAATGCACGAAGACCCTGAACAAAAAATCAGCAGACCAAGACAGCTTTACACCGGTTATGTACATAGAGAGTATAAGGGTATTCGGGAGAGGTAAACATTGTCGTCATTGCGAGCGACTGCAAGGAGCGTGGCAATCTCAAGAGATTTGATGAGATTGCCACGTCGTTTCGCTCCTCGCAATGACGTTGAAAATATAAATCATATGAATTTTATTGATGAAGTTAAAATATATATAAAAGGTGGGAACGGCGGCAATGGTTGTGTTAGTTTCCATCGTGAGAAATTTATTGACAGAGGCGGACCGGACGGTGGTAACGGTGGACGTGGCGGTAGTGTTATTTTCAGGAGTAATCACCATCTTAATACGCTAGTAAATTATCGGTATAAACAGCATTTTACCGCAGAAAACGGTGAAAACGGTAAAGGTTCAAATAGAAGTGGTAAATCAGGAAAATCGTTAGTTCTTGATGTTCCCATCGGTACTCAAATCTTTTCCGAGGACGGCAATATATTATTGCATGACTTTACTGAAGATGACCAAAGCTTTGAAATAATTAAAGGAGGAAGTGGCGGTCTTGGTAACAGTCATTTCAAAACGTCGGTTAATCAAGCTCCAAGAAAGCGTACGGAAGGAGAAATTGCCGAAGAAATGTGGATTCATTTAAGCTTAAAACTTCTCTCTGATGTTGGGCTTGTGGGTCTTCCAAATGCCGGTAAATCTACTTTTTTATCGGTTGTAACGGCAGCCAAGCCTAAAATTGCCGATTATCCCTTTACTACTTTAGTGCCGAATCTTGGAGTGGTGTATGTTGATGACGAAGAGTTTATTATAGCCGATATTCCTGGCTTGATCGAAGGAGCTCATCAAGGTCACGGACTTGGCGATAAATTCTTAAAGCATATAGAAAGATGTAATGTATTAATACATTTAATAGACGGCTCTAGTAATGATGTAGTTGCAGATTATAATACGGTACGTCTTGAGCTTGAATCATATTCCGATTATCTAAAAAATAAAATCGAAATCATATGTCTTAATAAATGTGATGTTCTTACCGATGAGGAAATACAAGAAAAAATAAATAAGTTGCAGAAAGCTACTAATAAAGAAGTTTTTCCTATCTCTACCTACACTAATACCGGAGTAAATAAAATAGTTAAACTGGCTTTAAAGACTATAAAAAATCAGGAGTAATACTGTTAGTATTAGTTGCATGGATCGAAAAACCCGTTCAATGTTATACCGTGGCTTGACCACGGGCTCTCAGGATACAGCCTGTGACACAAGAGCCCGTGGTCAAGCCACGGTATAACACAAAAAAAACAGTAAACTTTAAATCAAAGTAATACGTTACTCTTCTACCTCTAGATATTTCTCTAGCTCTTCCTTAGTATATTTCTTTTCTTTAAGCTTTATTTCGTTATTAAATATATATTGTACAGCTTTATCTTCTAAGGCAAGACCTTTAAGTCCTTCAATTGCTCTAGGATTATTTTTATAAAAATCAAATATCATATTTTCCTGCCCAGGAAAATTACGAGCTTGTTGCATAATAACTTTTCTTAAATCATCAGGCTCTAATTGCAAATTTTTAGATTTTGCATATTCAGCAAGTAATAAGCCTATTCGTACACGGCGTAGGGCTAATTTATTATAATATTCTGTTATTTCTTTAGAGGATTTATCTTTTAATAATGATTCATCTTGGTCATTTTTATCGGTTTCGGACTTTAGAATATTTTTTTCTTGCTCTAATAAAGATTCCGGTACATCAAAATCTAACAATTTTTCTAACTTATCAAATAAGTTCATTTTCATTATAGTATTAATAGCTTCTTCCGACTCATTTTCTATTTGTTTAGTAAAATGTGTACGCAATTCTTCAAGGCTATTACTTTGGAATTTTTTAGCAAACTCCTCATCAATAACGGTAGGTTCTGCAGTATGTACTGCTTTAATTTGTACTGCAAAACGAGCATCTTGACCTGTTAAATCTTTAGCATGGTAATTTTCAGGAAAAGTAACATTAACATCTACTTCACTACCTGTTTTAGAACCTATTAATTGTTTCTCAAAACCTGGAATAAGTGTATTACTACCTATTACTACCTTAAAATCATTTAATTTACCGCCTTCAAAAGCTTCATCCTTGATGTACCCGATTGCATCAATAGTAACCTGATCTCCATCTTTTATTTTTGCTTTACTTTCTTTGGTATAGCTTTTTGTTAATGCGGCAAGTTTTTCTAGTTGTTCTTCAACATCTTTAGAGTTTACTTCTAATTTTGGACGATCTAGTGAGATTTTCTTTAAATCCGGAATAGTAATTTTAGGTAATAGCTCTATTTTTACGGTAAATTCTAAAGCTTTATCGGGTTCGTTTTGTAATTCTTCAATTTTGGGTCTACCGATTATATTTAGATTATGCTCTTTAATAACGTGATTTACCGAATGGTTAATTCTTCTTTCTATTATATCATTCCTGACGGAAGTACCGTATTTTTTCTTAACAATTGAAACCGGTACTTTACCGGCTCTAAAACCCGCTATTTTAACTTTTTTGGTTAAATCAAGTAATTCTTTTTGAATATCGTCATCTATCTCACTTAAAGGAGTAGAGATTCTTGCATGAAAATCCAATCCTTCGTTTTTTAATACGGTAATTCCCATTTTAATAATCCATTAATTCTGTACATAGTTTGCTAATCAAAATAAACTAAAGAGCTGAAATATGCAATAGTTTTTGTAAAATCCCATTAGGATTAGGCATTGTTGACTGTGAGTTTCGCAGGACTCACCTTTGCCGGCATATATAGTAAATCACCTTAAATTAAATGCAATTTTTTAATTTTTTAAAAATATATCTCATACCGTAAATGGGCTAGCATTAAAAATATTTCTTATAAATCTCACCTAATTCAAGGTGATTTACTATAGTCGTATATTTTTGCAATCACTAACTATTTAGAGTTAGCACTTAACAGCAATTGAGCAATTTCCATAGCAGTAAGCTCCTGCTTCTTATAATTTTCAAGAGCTTTAATAATTTTCTTATGATTTTTAAGGGCTTTAATAATTTTTGATTTAAGATCAAATGTCTCATAGTATTTATTATCATAATTAACTATGTTATTAATATTGTTAACATAACAATATCTAAACCAGCGTCCTCTCTTGGTTATTTTAATTTTCGGTTCTATTTTTTGTATAGCGTTCAATAGTTATTCAATTCATTTCTATAAATCATGATAATAATTTTTCTCTTTCTTACTTTGCTTTTAGCATTAAGTAATTGTTTATCATTGCTTGCTTCCTCTTTTTTCTTTGCTTCTTCAGGATAAGTATCAACTAGCCAAGTTGCTATTCAGTAAACTCTTTGCCAGCATGAGTTTTAAGGAGTTTAATAATTGCAGTTTTGCGGTCAAAAAAAGACATATTTGGTAATGATATTAAGTTAAAATTCATATTACTTATATTTTTTAGACATTGCTAAATAAAGATGGATATAGTCATGAGCTAAACTACTGAAAGCATTGTTACGTGGATATTATGTTATTCCTAGCTAGAAGCGGGAATCCAGAGAAATAACCTTAATATTGCTAAACATTATTGATAAAATAAACCTAAAAAAACAAGTTTTTTATAGGTTTTTACTTCCTTCCCGCTTCCGTGGGAATGACGTTAAGCAATAAGGTTCAAACGTACTTCTTCGTTAAGTTCTTTAGCAGAAGATAATTCTATATCAAGTTCGGCAAATATCTGCACTAAGACTATAGATAAATCATTGATCATTTTATCGGTATGGGCAGGGGTTGGGATGATTCGGAGGCGTTCCGTACCTCTCGGTACGGTTGGAAAATTGATATGTTGAACGTAAATACCGTATTCATTAAGGAGCATATTTGAGGCTTTCGCCGCTTTAATCGGATCACCAATAATTATCGGCACTATATGACTTTCATTTTTCAAATAAGGTATATTAAAACGTTCAAAAGAATTTTTAAGTTTTGTAACTACTTCTTGATGTTTTATTCGTTCTTCATTTGATTTTTTGAGATGTCTAATACTATGCGTTGCAGCGGTAGAAATTACCGGCGGCAATGAAGTAGTGAAAATAAACCCTGGAGCGGTTAGTCTTATAGCGTCGACTAAATTATGGTTGCTAGTGATATAACCGCCGATAGTGCCGTATGCTTTGGCAAGTGTACCTTGAATAATATCGATTTGATCACTACAATTAAGAAGTTCGGCAATACCGCCACCCTGTTTACCGTATAAACCGACCGTATGAACTTCATCGATAAAGGTTAAAGCATTATATTTTTTGGCTAAGTTGATTATATCTTTGATAGGTGAGAAGAAACCGTCCATAGAGTAAGCCGATTCAAAAACAATAATTTTCGGTCTATTAATATCGACTGATTGTAAAAGCCCTTCTAAATGCTTAACGTCTAAATGTCTATATATATATTTCTCGGCTCTTGAACTTGTAATTCCTGCAATTATTGATGCATGATTTAGCTCATCGGAGAAAAATACTATATCTGGCATGATTTTAGCAAGACTTGCAAGCGTTGTATCATTTGCAACAAAACCGGATGTAAAAACTAAAGCTGCTTGCTTTTTGTGTAAATTTGCAAGTTCTTTTTCAAGCTCAAGAATGGCGATATTATTACCGCCGATATTGCGAGTTCCGCCTGATCCAACACCGTATTTTAGCAAGGCATCTATAGAAGCTTGCATTACTTTTGCATGTTTACTCATACCCAAATAGTCATTAATGCACCACATAACTATTTGTTTATTAGCGTGTTCTGCAAAAGGAAAATTATCGGCTTGTCTTTTTAAGGCCTTAAATTCTCGATATCTTCCTTCGCTTTTGATCTTATCTATATGTTTGCTAAATATAGTATTGTAATAAAACATTAGAACTATTGATTTGTTAGAAATTTTTTATGTGAATTGTAAAACGTACTGTGTCATCCCGCGACTTGATTGCGGGATGACAACGGATTGCGACTATTCTACATTAAAATTAAAAAAGTTTAAAGTTATAATATGGCTTTTTGTACAATATCGTTTAATCTCTTTGAAAATGCCCCTGTATCAGCAACCGGTTCACCCTCTAAAATACAGGCTTGATCAAATATTAGATTAACCAATTCTTCATTATTTTTATTATTTGCTTTTAGGTCATTAAAGATTTTCTCTATGATTTTATTTTTAGGGTTTAGCTCTAAATTTTTAGCTGAGGCATTAGCTATTTGTTTCTGCTCAATCAAAAATCTCTCCATACGAATATCCATAGCAGCGTCGCTAACGGCAAGACAAGCAGGGCTTGAAGTAAGTTTTTTAGAGATCTTAACTTCTTTTACTAATTCCCCGAGTGTCTCTTTAAAATAATCGGTTAGCAATTTATATTCATCATCAGATTTTTTACTATCTGTATTTTTCTTCTCAGATTGTGAAGTGGTTTGCTCTACATCGATATCGCTTCTAGTAGCAGATTTAATAGCATGTCCTTTATATTCGCTATTAACATTTACCCAAAAATCATCCACTGTATCAGTAAAAAGTAATACATCGATATTTTTACTTAACAACCCTTCGATTTGTGGGCTTGAAAGTAATTTATCGGGGTTATCACCGCTTAAATAATATATAGTATTCTGCCCTTCTTTAAAATTCGCTATATATTCGTCAAGGCTGATCATTTTATTATGCAAGGCACTTCTGAATATACATACCTCTAATAATTTTTCATGATCGGTAGTAGCCTCACATAAACCCTCTTTTAAAGCACCGCCGAAATTAGCCCAAAACTTATTATATTCTTCAGGTGATTCCTCTTTCTTTTTTCTAAGCTCACCAAGCACTCTTTTTGTAATAGCATTTTTGATTTTCTCAAGCACGCTATTATGCTGCAGTGATTCACGGCTAATATTTAGTGGTAAATCTTCTGAATCAACTACACCTCGTAAAAACCTCAAATATGACGGGATTAAATCTATATTCTCATCAGATATAAATACTCTTTTTATATATAATTTTACTCGCCTTTTGCGATCAGGGTGAAATAAGTCAAATGTTTTGCTCGATGGGATGAAAAGTAGGTTAGTAAATTCTATAGCTCCCTCGTTTTTATTATGCATCGTTATCCAAGGGTCATCAACGGTATAAGATAAGCTTTTGTAGAATTCTTTATATTGTTCTTCCGTAATTTCTGATTTCGGTCTTGTCCATAATGCAGAAGCTGAATTAAGCTGGATTTCATTATTACCGGCTTCATCAAAGAAATATATCGGTACTGCTATGTGATCGGAATAGCTTTTAACGATGTGTTTTAATCTAAAATGATCAAGGAATGTATCTTCTTCCTTTTTGATATGTAAAACGATTTCCGTGCCTCTTGTGAACTCTTTATCTGAATCTGAGACAATATATTCACCAAGTCCGTCTGATTCCCAAACATGGACTTTATCCTCACCAGCTTTTCTTGAGGTTACAGTCACTTTATCAGCTACCATAAAGCTTGAATAAAATCCAACACCAAATTGACCGATTAGCATATTATCCTTTTTAGAATCACCGGAGAGGCTTTTAAGAAAATTTGCCGTACCCGATCTTGCAATAGTACCGAGATTTTCGATTAAATCCTCTTTATTCATGCCTATGCCGTTATCACGGATAATGATTTGTCCGTTATCTTTATCGACTTTAACCGTAATTTTAAAATTGCTATCACCTGCTACTAATGCACTATTACTTTGAGATAAATAACGTAATTTATCGCAAGCATCCGAAGCATTGGAAATTAACTCCCTCATAAAAATCTCTTTATTACTATAAAGAGAGTGAATCATTAAATTTAAAATCTTGCCAACCTCGGCATCAAACTTTTTCTTTTCTTGTGTCATACTAAACCAATTTATAAATTCTTGTTTTTAGCTTTGTTATTAGGTCAGTTTTTTTGTCATTGCGAGGAAAAACTGTAGGTTTTGACGAAGCAATCTCGTGCTATAGTCCTGAGATTGCTACGCTCCTTTTAGTTGCTCGCAATGACGATTTTGGTATCTTGTAACAAAACTTTATTTATTTAATATAGGAATTAATAATCAAATTTAAATAGTCTTCATTAATATTTTTTATCAATATCGTTTTTAAGCTATGAGTATGACCTTTAATAATTTCGATATTACTACGTGATAATTTCCATTCTTTTGCTAAATAACTTATGATTTCTTCATTAGCTTTACCTTGCTCCGGTACTGCTTTTATAGATAATTTTAGATATGGGATATTATTAATAGTTATAAAATCGCTAATTAGATTCCGGTTAGAATTAGGTTTTACTTTAAGACTAAGTAAAGCCTGATTTGAAGAAGAATTGTAATTGTAGAATTTATCCATGAATATCTTTTATCACATTTGCTTATTATTTTTAATAAAAAGAATCCTTGAAAAACTTTGCTTAAACTGATATAAAATTTACTGTAAATGTTTAGCACCCTTAGCTCAGCTGGATAGAGCAACAGATTTCTAATCTGTGGGTCAGAGGTTCGAATCCTTTAGGGTGCGCCATTCTTCGATTTCCGACACTTTTATAAAGCTATCAAACGGCGGATACAGCATAAAGTCAAGCTTTTTGCCGTTTTACTGGAATATTAAGTGTCTTTCACCAAATCTCTAAACTAAGCAGCTTTTCTCTTTCTTCTAAATAGTAAATTTATCACCTTATAAAAAGAAATATTAATAATTTAATTAAAAATATTTCTCAAGTTTATTAATATAAGCTTTAATTTCTTTTGTGTTAACTAATATAGGATTATCAAAATGCCAAATTCTTCAACTTAAGATAAATTTGGACAACATGAAATTAACAGTAAACTAGAAAAGTTGTTTAAAGAACATAAATTAACATTAAAGAACCCAGATATACTAAGAGACTTTAGTGTTCTTATAGCCGATTTATCTAATAACCATGATATCACAAGTATAGCTCCATATGTAGACACAATGGAGAATTTGCTAAACTCAATACCGAATCATTACCACAAAACAGAATTCTTAGATTATGTAACGAATATAGTACCAGATCATAAATATGAAAATTTGCTTAATGGAGCTAATAATGGATTAAAAGAAGAAATAATTATTAATATCCTCAAAGAACTATCGACCACTCTGATGTAATGCTTAATTTAAAACCGAGTAATAACGAAAAAGAGTTTAAAGAAAAATTAGACAAGATTATTAATACTTATGAAAAAGGGAAGGAAAATCCTGAAAACAAAAAAGCAATTTCTCAAGAAATCAAAAAAGAATTAGAGAATCTAGATACATGGTGCAAAGAAACAGCTAAAAAAGATAATTCGCATGTTTTTAAAAATATTGGACAAGTTATAAAACATAGTTTTAAAGCTTTGGCTAACATAGGAAAGAAAGAAGCGTTCAAAAAAGAACAGAAAGCAGTAGGTAATTTATATGGAGGTTATAACACATGCTAATAAAAATACTAAATAAACACTAGAACACATAAGGGCTACTATTATTAACAAACATAAATCTCCCCTTCCTCATTCTATTACTACTCTCAAGAATATATTGCGGGAAAGCAAGTGAGGATCTGTAGGAAGGTAAATAATAATTACTCGAAGCTGGTAAATGTGTCGATAATCGTCCACTAGGGTGTGTGTCATGAACCGAAAACCAACAAGCCGCCTTAATCTCATTTATCTTTAATTTTGGTAGCGGGAAGTTTCAAGCATTAACCTTGCCGCAGAAGCTTAACCAAGTTGAATATTTAGCGGCTGTCGATGAACTGCCAAGATGGATATACGCTAAAGGCGGTGTTAAGCTGCAAGGTTTAGCGACACGTCGGCAACATTATTATTTCCCTCTAATCCTCTATATATTAATAGATTCCCTGAATCAATCCTAATTTATTTATTTATACTTTTAGTTAAATTTCTATTGCTTTCTTAAAGCTCCTTATTATGATTCTGTCTATAAGCTCATTTTTAACAAAATATTAAGATTTATAGAATTTAATAAGGATAAAGATATGAAAGAACTAATAGAATTTCTAGAAAAACGAGGTTTGAAATGGGAAGCCGATAGTTTAAGAAAGGGTAGTACAACTCTTTCTCTTTCTTATAACAACATAGGCGATACAACATTAAAGATAATTAACGGATATCTGCAAAGAAATCAAACTATAAATGCAGAGGGTAATAATTTATGCAGTCAAGAAAAGTATGATGAAGCTATAGAAAAATATAAAGCAGCAATAAAAATCAAGAAAGGACTTGATGGATACTCATATAGGGCAGACAATTTATATGAAAAAAATAAAACAAATGCAGAAAAGGAATATAAAGAACAACAAAAACAAGTATTTATCTGCAAAAAATATTAATATTGTAGACGATAATTTAACTAAAAGAAAAAAATCAAGTAGACACGCAAAACCTAATAAAACATATAAATCAGGATGAATTAAATAATTTTGATGATAAAGGGAATACTATATTAATTTCTGCTTTAGAAAAGGGCTTAGAAGTAGTTTATGAGCTGCTTATTAATACGTCCAACACAGCTATTAAAAACCGCCCGTGATGGCTTAGAAAAAGTTTGTGAATTACTTATTAATAGAATGTCCATTACAGCTATTAATCAGGTTACTAATAACGGCTATACGGCTTTAACTTGGGCTGTTGCTAATGGGTTATGAAAGGGGTTACGAATTGCTTATACCTAAAATGTCTAATGAGGCTATTAATCAGGTTACTAATAATGGTAAAACAGCTTTAAGTATAGCTACAAATAAAGGTTTTAAAAATGTATGTGACTTATTGCATAAAATAGATGGTTTTCAAAAGTTGGTTGATGGGATAAATGATAAAGTAGCTACTAATATTGCGATAAATGCTAAAGCTATAATAAAAGACACTATAGAGGATATAGTAAACAACATTAAAGTCCTTAATAATATAACCGATATAGACAAAATAACTGCTAGTATGCAAAAGCTCATAGTTGATAAATCTACAAAATTTAAAATTATGACTATAGAAAACCAGCTTAACGAAATAATTGATAATCACAATATAAACGATGATGTTAGCATGTTAAGTGGTGATAATACTTTTGTACCTGCTGCCGGTTAATAATAAAATGCAAAAAATATTTATCAATTAAGCAGACATCACTGGAGAAGGGGTAAAAGATTTTGTCGGATAATTTCCACTTTCTTTCTCCAATTTTTCAAAATGAAATATACCAAATCCAATACTTGTTGGAATCATAATAATTAATACTCCCCAGTTTCCAAAGGTTTTTATTAAATGAGGAAAACCAAAAGAGCTAATAACATACATACAAGCAGCTGATAAAGCATATGTAAATGTTACGGAAGTAAAGCGTTTAAAGATTGGAAAATGTCTAAAACAATTTGGTACAGCCGGCATAACATTAAGGGCAAAAGCCATGATAAGTGATTGAATAATAAATATTTGATTTGGATTAGAAGCTTTATTTAATAAATATGGACATAGTAATATTGTAATAGTAAAGATACCTAATAATGCTTTTAGAATTTTTAAAGGATATATCTTATAACTTAATGCTGCTACTATTATTATACTTATAAGTTCTATTATAGATAATTTGAAATTTTGTTTTATAACTTGTTCAGGAGTACAGTTAAATTTGGTTACAAGAATATCGCCACAATAAATATATGCAAAATAAAAACATACAGGCCATGCACAATCCATTATAAATAGAGCGTCTTTTTATTAATTTTTTCTTTCCAAATAGGATTATTTTCTAATACTTTTATAGCTCTATTAGCTTTTTCAAAAGTTTTAAGTAATTTAAGCTTTGCATTAGCAAATTCAGGAGTTTCTCGTAATGCGGTTCTTGCTAATGTTCCTACAACAGCAATAATTGCACCGATACCAAATGCATAACGCCAATTAAAGCCATAAGAAGTAACAATAGTAGCAACTCCTAGAGCTACGAAAGTTCCTACAGTAGCGAAAACCGTAACTAAGGCTACAATAGGATATTGTATTGGAGGCTTAGTAAACTCGGTTAAATAAACTTCTGTTCCTATTACCTCTCCCATTGAGGACATACCTTGAACAATTCTACATAATATTATTATAATAGAAGCTGTTATACCAATTTCATTGTAAGTAGGAAGTAATGCCATTACTATGCACGAAGTAGCCATCATCATAGTTGTTATAACTACTGTAGTTTTTCACCTATATGTATCGCCTAAATATCCAAAAACGAGAGCCCCGAGTAGTCTAAAGATAAAAGTAGCACATAAAGCTGCTATAGAGTAAAGCGAAGTAGCATAAGCATCAGCTTTTGGCAAAAAAAGCTCATTAAGAAGTACGGACATATGGACATAAAGCATAAGATCAAAATATTCCAATAAGGTTCCTACAGATAACAACCCTACAGCTTGTTTCTGTTCTTTTGTCAAACTTCTTTGTTCTTTTTCGTAGCCTAGCATAATTTTTGTATAAAAAATTAAATTGTAAAAAAATTATACTGTTTAAAAGTCAATAAAGGATCTTATCTTATATAATTTAAATAGATTAATAATATTTCCCAATGCCTAATTACAAATCAGAGGAATATATAATATATTAGACCAAACTTTATCCCAACCTTTTGCATGAGAAATATTAGGAAAAGTTTGTTTTTTTACACATAGTGAGTTACTTGTTTTTACGTAAAGTTCTGCTATGAAAGGCGGGACTCTTTTGTCCTCCATGCCGGAGAGATGTAATTGAGGGATATTATTAACCTGCTTTGCATAATTTATCGGGTTTAACGATTTAACTAAGTAACCACGATAATTATGATATTTATCAAATTTTTCAGTATCTAAATTACCGGCAATCGTTATAATATCTTTAACATTACTATTTTGAGCGGCAATTAATATTGTAAGCCCGCCGCCACCGGAGAAGCCGACTAAGCTAAATTTTTGTCCGTTATTGATAATATTTATGACATTGTTAATTGAATCTACGACTTCCTGCCCCATTCTTTTATCTAACCAATAATCGCTAATGCATTTTGAGTTCATTTCTAAAGGAGTATATTGGCAAGGTCTTGCTATATAAACAATATTCGGTCTTTTATCCATTGTAGCAAGCTTTAAGAGCATCGGATTAACGGGAGTAGGGTTGTTGGAATTAGCAGATCTATCCGCAAGATGTCCATCTCCCTCAATATAGAATACAAAAGGTAGGTTACGGTCGGTAATACGCTGATAAGTCGTAAGAGTAAAATCACCTCCGTTTACTAGCTGCATCTGAAAGTTATTTTGAGTTGCTATATCTTGCGAATGCTTTACCCTACTAGCTACATCATGGGTAGTAGAACACCCTGAAAGAAATATTGATGTAAGGAATATTATACAAAGAAGTTTTTTCATAATATTTAAGGTAATATTTGGTAGGAGTTATTTACATGGCTTTAATGACATTCCTGTGTGGACATCAAATCGTCATTGCGAGCGGACATTGTTGCGTGGATCAATTACACTTCTATCATCCCGTGGCTTGACCACGGGGTGACACAGTGGATTTTATCGAACCACGCAGGGCATGCAATACCTGCTCGCAATGATGACAGAAAATAATTAAAACGGTATTTCGTCGTCTAAGTCGCTATGATCAAAGGAATGATTTTTAGTTTCAGGATGTTTATATTCGCTATGCCCTGAATCTTGAGTATGATTATTAGAATTTTTACTATCTAATAATATTAATTGTGAATTAAAGTTTTGTAACACAACTTCCGTGGTATATTTTTCTTGACCTGAATTATCATTCCACTTACGGGTTTGCAATAAACCTTCAATATATAATTTACTACCTTTTGTGACATAGCGTTCTACAACAGATACTAACCCTTCACTAAATATCACTACTCTATGCCATTCAGTTCGTTCTTTTCGTTCGCTGGTAATGCGATCTTTCCAAGTTTCGGTTGTTGCTAAGGAAAGATTAATGATTTTTTTCCCTTCGCCCGTAGTTCTAATTTCCGGATCACGCCCTACATTACCTATTAATATTACTTTATTTAAACTACCTGCCATAGATTACTACCTATTTTAAAATATTATTATTGCAATAATAATATAAAAGAGCCTATAATACTACAGGTTTTTTAAAAAATATCTCAAAATTTTTGTAGTGAAGTGATTATGAACCAAGAATATATTAAGGTACGCGGTGCTAAAGAACATAATCTAAAAAATATAAATGTTGATATTCCAAGAAATAAATTTGTTGTTATCACCGGTCTTAGCGGTTCAGGCAAGTCTTCTTTAGCTTTTGATACTATTTATGCAGAAGGTCAAAGGCGATATGTTGAAAGCTTATCTTCATATGCAAGGCAATTCTTACATTTACAAAATAAACCGAATGTGGAATCTATTTCCGGATTATCGCCTGCTATTGCAATTGACCAAAAAACTACTTCTAAAAATCCTCGTTCTACGGTTGGAACTATAACGGAAATTTACGATTATCTTAGATTATTATATGCAAGGGTGGGTATTCCTTACTCTCCGGCAACCGGTCTTCCGATACGTAGCCAAACGGTTTCCGAGATGGTAGATATAATTAATGAACTACCTAAAGGTACGAAAGTATATTTACTCGCTCCTATTGTTAGAGGACATAAGGGTGAGTTCAAACGTGAAATTATGAATCTGAAAAAGCAAGGCTTTCAGAAATTAATAGTTAACGGTGAGGTTTGCGAAATTGATGATTTACCGAAACTTGATAAAAATAAGAAGCATAATATAGAAGTCATCGTTGATAGAATAGTTCTAGACGAAAATTTAGGTAATAGGCTTGCAGATAGCTTAGAGAGTTCGTTAAATCTTGCCGAGGGTATTACTTATTTGGAAATTGTAGAATTGCCGCCGGCAGTTAAGACTGGGTTTGAAAAAAATCAGCGTATTACTTTTTCCGAAAAATATTCTTGTTCGGTATCGGGTTTTCAGCTTACTGAAATAGAGCCTCGAATCTTTTCTTTTAATAGCCCTTTTGGAGCATGTCCTAAATGTGAAGGAATAGGTAAAGAGTTTTTCTTTGATAGAGATTTAATAGTTCCGGATCAAAGAATTTCTATTAAAGACGGTGCAATAGTGCCTTGGGGTAGTACATCTTCTAAATTTATCCTAGAGACATTAAAGGCTCTTGCTGATCATTATAAATTTTCTATTGAAGTACCTTTTGTAAGTTTATCACAAAATGTTAAGGATATTTTATTTGAAGGTTCAGGAGAAGAGGCAATAAAGTTTGAATTTCACGACGGTTCTAAAACGCAAATAATAAAACAACCTTTTGCCGGTATAATACCAAGTTTGCAAGAAAAGGACCGTACTATAGAATCGGTTTTAATTAAAGAAGAACTAGCTAAATTTAAGTCAGAACATAAATGTACTGCCTGCTCAGGGTTTAGATTAAAAGATGAAGCATTATGCATTAAAATAGCGAATCTTCATATAGGCGAAGTAGCAGGTATGAGTATTGCAGCCTTGCAAAAATGGTTTAGTCACTTAGAAGAAAAATTAAATAAAAAGCAATTATTTATTGCCGAACGTATACTCAAAGAAATTACCGAGAGATTAAAATTTCTTATGAATGTTGGGCTTGATTATCTAACGTTATCACGAGAAGCAGGTACTTTATCGGGAGGGGAAAGTCAGCGTATTCGTCTTACATCTCAAATAGGTTCAGGGCTTAGCGGTGTTTTATATGTACTTGATGAGCCGTCTATCGGTCTTCATCAACGAGATAATACAAGATTAATTGAGACACTAAAAAGGCTTAGAGATCTGGGTAATACCGTTTTGGTAGTTGAGCATGACGAAGAAACAATGTATGAAGCAGACCATATTATTGATATAGGACCGGGAGCCGGTATTCACGGCGGTCGTGTTATTGCAGAAGGAAATGCTGAAGAAATAAAGAATTTTGAAGAAAGTATTACAGGTAGGTATCTAAGCGGTCGTCAAACAATCAAAGTGCCGTCTGAAACGAGAGTAGGGCATGATAATAGGGCAATTGAATTACTTGGGGTGGTTTCCAACAATTTAGATAATGTTGATATCAAAATTCCGCTTGGTACTTTTACTGCTATAACGGGAGTATCGGGAAGCGGTAAATCAAGCTTGATGATTCATACTCTATATAGAGCGGCTCTAAAGCATTTAGAGCCAACTAGCAAAGTATTTCCCGGCAAATATAGAGAATTAAAAGGACTTGAATATATTGATAAAATTATCGATATTAATCAATCTCCGATAGGTAGAACTCCTCGTTCAAACCCTGCGACTTATACAGGTGCCTTTACCCATATTAGGGATTGGTTTGTGGAATTACCTGAATCAAAAGCTAGAGGGTATAAAGTAGGCAGATTTTCGTTTAACGTTAAAGGCGGTAGATGTGAAGCATGCCAAGGTGACGGGCTGATTAAAATTGAGATGCATTTCCTACCTGACGTATATGTGAAATGTGATATTTGTAATGGTCACAGATATAATAGAGAAACGCTTGAAATAAAATATAAAGGCAAATCTATTGCTGATATTTTGATGATGACGGTAGAAGATGCAATGCAATTTTTTGAAAAAATACCGTTAATCTATGAAAAACTAATTACCTTAAATGAGGTGGGTCTAGGTTATATCAAAATCGGTCAGTCTGCTACTACTCTTTCAGGAGGCGAGGCACAACGTGTTAAGCTTGCTAAAGAATTATCAAGACGTTCAACCGGTAAAACGCTTTATATACTTGATGAACCGACTACAGGACTACATATAGACGATATTAATAAATTGTTAAAAGTATTACATAAACTTGTTGATATGGGCAATACCGTTTTAGTTATCGAACATAATTTAGATGTTATAAAAACGGCAGATTATATTATTGATGTCGGTCCTGAAGGCGGTGACAAAGGCGGTAAGATAGTTGTATGCGGCACTCCTGCCGATATCACTGCCTGTGAGGAAAGCCATACCGGTAGATATTTAAAGCAATATTTGGAATAAGTATAATGCCGTCAGCATTCACGGGTGTTGCGTGTGACCTATTATTCCTCTCTGTTATCCTGTGGTTGTTTCATAGATACCGAATCGTCATTACAAGCAGCCGTAGGCTGCGTGGCAATCCAGAAAAATAATAAAAAATTTTTACTGGATCCCGTGAATAAATCACGGGATGACAGAGAGGAATAATAAGCCACGCAATACTCGTGAACGGTTACCTAATGCTTATGATCGTGGTGGTGGGTATAGAAGCCTAGAGAAGAAAGTGCATTTGAGAATTCAGAGTTAGGAGTTATTTCGTTTGGTATTCCGCTACAACATATATGACCGTTTAAGCATATCACTTGATCGGAGTTTTTTATTACGGTAAATAAATCATGAGAAATCATAAAAACCGTAATATTTAGTTTTTTACGAATCAAATTAATAAGCTGATAAAATTCTTGTTGGCTTGTTACGTCTAAAGACTGTAACGGTTCATCTAAAATAATTAAGTCGGGATTATTAACTATTGAACATGCAAGAACTACCTTTTGAAACTGCCCTCCTGAGAGCTTAGAAATTTCTTGATCTTTTATATGTTCCAAATCAATAAATGATTTAATCTCTTTAAAATTGTTATTAAAATTACTAGGTGCTAACAAATCTAAAAATTTTTTTACTGTAATAGGTAGATCAGGGGTTAATCCGAACTTCTGCGGTACATATCCGATTTTTAATTTGGGATCAATTATAATCTCGCCGCTTGTAGGTTTTTCAAGGCCAAGCATTAATCGTACTATGGTAGTTTTACCTGCACCGTTAGGTCCAATTAAAGTAGTTATATTATTTTTTTTGACAGTGAAACTAACGTTATTTATCGGCAATTTATTACCGAATTTTTTAGATACGTTACGAAACTCGATTATAGGTTTTTGCATGTATCGGTTCACTCCTGTCATCCCATGGCTGCATTATGTAGAATAAATGCCGATTAATTCTGTTTCGGCAAGTAAATGTTTTTGCAAAGCCAACACTAAAGCTTGTTTACTAGCATTCTCATCAAGCTCAAGATAATCATTTAGAGCGTATAGTTTAAAAAAATAACGATGAGGTTTGCCGGCAGGTGGACAAGGACCGCCGTATTTTTTTTCTTTCCAGCTATTATTTAAAATTTTAATATTGCTATCTATTTGTCCTTCTGAAAGCTTAGTAACAGAAGCAGGAATATTATAGATTATCCAATGATCCCATATACCGTGCGGTGGTGCTATTTCTACCGGTGCATCCGGATCATCCATGATAAGTGCAAAAGATTTAGTATCTGCAGGAGCATTATTCCATTCTAGATGCGGTGAAACATTTTGTCCTTTACAAGTAAATTTATCAGGAATGCAGTCATTATGTTTAAACGCAGTACTTGTTATTATGAAAGTCATTATTACTCTCTTAGTTTAAGGGATGTCATCCCGTGGCTTGACCACGGGATCTTGTGTCACAGGCTGAGTCCTGAGATACCGCGATCAAGTCGTGGTATGCACAGGAAGTGATCCACGCAGGCAATGCCTGCTCGCAATGACGTTTGGTCTATCAATTCACAACTTGCCATTGTCCGTCAGATTGGCGGCATGCATTACCGTATGCTTTTTGTTGTTTTCCGCCTATTACAACTGTTTGAGTGTACTCACGGCAATATTGACCTATACTATTTCTATAAGTTTTATTAGGTGTTACGTAACCGTAATTGCCGTTATCCGGATTACGCCATTCTGTACTACTACCGCTAGGAGCTGCTTCTAAAGCTCTTTGTGAGGTGAGTTCTGCAAGTCTTCTATCCTGTTCATCCATACCTGCACCGATTTGTCCACCAAGAACTGCTCCAAGTAATGCACCTACACCTACTCCGACAAGCTGTCCTTTACCTTTACCGAATTGAGAGCCAAGTAATGCGCCGCCGGCACCGCCAAGAAGTGTTCCTGTACCTTGTTTATTCATACCACCCGGACCGTTACAGGCTTGTAACATAGAAGCTGCAAGAGCTATAATCATAATTTTAGATAATAGTTTCATATAATTCTCTCTAAATTAATATATTATTTAATAAGTATATGGTTTTTAGAATTTTGTAAAGTTAAAACCAGATTCTGTAAACAAAATTTAAATTATTTGTATTTTAAAATATTATTTTTAATTTTGTTCACGGAACCTAATTATAATTGAATTTTATATTTTCTTTGTTAAACTACAAAAAAATAAATTGGAAAGATTTGTCATGGATACTAATAGCCGTAATCGGTTAATAAAATCGGTATCTTATTTATCGGTTACTACGGCATTAATTATTTTAAGTATAAAATTATATGCTTGGGTTGTTACCGATTCGCAATCAATCCTTGCGTCTTTAATTGATTCGATGCTTGATATAACTTCCTCCTTTATTAATTTAATAGCTTTAAGATTTGCCCTGCAACCGCCGGATCATCATCATCGATTCGGGCATGAAAAAATGCAGGATTTAACAATTTTTTCTCAATCGATATTTTTCTTTGCTTCAGCTTTTTTTGTAGGCTTTTCTTCGGTTAAATCGTTATTTGAAAAAACAAAACCGGAGAATATTAGCGACGGTACTACTGTAATGTATGTATGTATATTCTTAACAATTATTTTAGTACTTTATCAAACTTATGTAATTAAAAAAACAGGATCGGAAATAGTAAAAGCCGATAAGCTTCATTATTTCACAGACTTACTAACTAATGTTATAGTAATTATCTCTATAAATTTAAGTGATTATTTTTGGTTTGTTGACCCATTATTTGGTGTAGTTATTTCGTTATATATATTTCACTCTTCTTATTCTTTATTTAAAAAGGCATTTAAAAATTTAGTAGATCATGAATTACCCGAACAAGATAGACGAAAAATTATCTCGATAGTTAATAACCATTTAGGCGTAAAAGGTATGCACGAAATGAAAACTAGATATGCCGGTCAAAAAGCTTTTATCCAGTGCCATTTGGAAATGGACGGCAATATGTCGCTTTATAATGCTCATAAAATTAGCGATGAGATTGCTTTTGAAATATTGCAGGAATTTCCGGAGGCTGAAATAATTATCCACCAAGATCCTTTTGGAATCGAAGAACACGTAAATTACTGTGAATATATTGTTAGATAAAGAAGCTAATTTTAATAATTTTTTCATGGAGCAAGCTTTAAAACAAGCACGGATTGCTTTTGATAAAAATGAAGTTCCGGTCGGAGCGGTGATTGTAGATAGGTTAAATCAGAAAATTATTGCTAGTACCCATAACAATATGGAAGAAAAAAATAACGCTCTTTGTCATGCTGAAATTATTGCTATTAATGAAGCATATAATCTTATATCTTCTAAAAATTTAAATGATTATGATATTTACGTTACTTTAGAACCTTGTGCTATGTGTGCGGCAGCTATAGCTCATAGCAGGTTAAAACGTTTATTTTACGGGGCTTCTGATTCCAAGCACGGAGCAGTCGAAAGTAATTTACGATATTTTAACAGTAGTGCTTGTTTTCATAGACCGGAAATATATAGCGGAATTCTTGCCGAAGATTCGGGGCTATTAATGAAAGAGTTTTTTAAAAGGATACGATAATCATGGTAGAGCATTGCCTGCGTGGATCATAAAGTATGCTCGGTGTCATACCGTGGCTTGACCACGGTATCCATAAAAATAACTTAAAAATACTAATAAATTTTAGTATTTTTAACTGGATCCCGCGATCAAGTAGCGGGATGACAAATGAAAAACCTATACACGCAACAATGCTTTTGCGGGAATGACATAGAGGATTGCAAGAATGAAATAAAGAAGTAAGAAAATATGCTAAAACTATTAACCCCCTATTATTTTAATAAATTATCGAAGGTTATAATACTTATATTAGCTATATCTACTTTCCTAATGATGATTATAGGTCTTTATTTAGCCCTCATAGTTTCGCCGTTAGATTATCAGCAAGGTGAGTTTGTACGCATTATGTATGTTCACGTTCCTGCTTCTTGGATGGCCCTTGGTGTTTATGTTTTCATAGCAGCATGCAGCTTTAGCTATTTAGTATGGAAAACTACTATTAGCTATTTGCTAGCCGTAGCTTCTAGTTACGTTGGAGCTACTTTTACTTTGATTAGTTTAGTAACAGGTTCTTTATGGGGAAAACCTATATGGGGGACATGGTGGGTTTGGGATGCAAGACTTACCTCCATGCTCATATTATTTTTATTATATTTAAGCTATATTATTATAGTGAATAGTGCGGATAATATAAGAAAAGCACAAAATCCTGCTTCGATTATTGCTATTATCGGACTGATTAACATACCGATAGTAAAATTCTCGGTAAATATTTGGTATAGTCTGCATCAGCCTGCTAGTGTTTTAAGGTTTGGTTCTCCTACTATTCATTCTTCAATGTTAAAGCCTTTAATTATTATGTTTATAAGTTTTATACTATATTTTTTGTTAGTATTACTTTTAAGAACCTCTATATTAATTGATAAAATTAAGAATCGATAACAAAATGACCTATGTTGTAACCGATGAATGCGTAAAATGTAAATATACTGATTGCGTTGAAGTATGTCCCGTAGATTGTTTCTATGAAGGTGAATTTATGCTAGTTATCAATCCTGATGAATGTATAGATTGTGGTGTGTGTATTCCTGATTGTCCTATAGATGCTATTAAACCCGAATCACCGGAGTTAATAGAATGGGTAGAACGTGCAAAAGATTTTATAGAAAATAAAGGATGGAAAAATATTACCAAAAAACAACCTGCTTTGCCTGATGCCGATAAATTTAAAGATGAGAAAGATAAGTTTAATAAATACATAAATAACATGAATTAACTATATGTGTTTATTTTATCACAAAACTTAATAAAAGCTTTATTATATGAATCTAATTGCCGATTAAATATAGAACTAAAAAATATAATATGTTATATATGCTATTAAGATAATGTTTAATTATTTAATTTGAGGTGCTAATCATGAAACAGTTACTTTTAATAGCTGCAAGTGCAACAATTTTATCTTCTAGCGTATCATTTGCCGAGGGCATGGATAATGAGTGGTATTTAAGCATAGATGCCGGTGCAGCAATGTTTAATAAAGAAAAAGATAAGGCAACCGGTGTTAAATTAAAATCTAATACAACTGTTCCAGTTGATTTAGGTATCGGTTATTATATTTCCGAAAACTTTAGAGCCGATTTAACTTTAGGCACTATAATAGGTGGGAAGTTGAAGAAATCCGGAGCTGCGACTAATGCACCTTTTACCGGTACTAATGTTTCAGCAAGCCATAAACCTACTATTACACGTTTACTTATTAACGGTTATGTAGATTTAACTAATTGTGATATGTTCGATGTTTTTGCTGGTGCCGGTGTTGGTCCTGCATTAGTTAAAGAAAAAATTACATATAATGGGATAACTGGTCTTTCATCTAACACTAAAAACAGAACTAATATCTCGTACAAGCTAACTTTAGGTACTTCTGCGCAAATTGCCGACGGGGTTAAAGCAGAACTAGCTTATAGCTGGATATATGATGGTAGAACAAAAAGTAAGAATGTAATTTACCAAGGAACAAGTGTACCAACCGGTGGCATGCGTTATCAAAGCCACAACTTAACAGCTGGTATAAGATTTGATATATAATTACAAGAATATATTAATAGTTTTAGGTAATAACTTAATATTATACCGTGGCTTGACCACGGTATCTAGAAATACAAAAAAAGACTGGACTCCGTGGTCAAGCCATGGAGTGACATTAAACGACAACTCAAAAATGTCACTTAAAACTATTTTTTATCGAATTTAGGTAAAAATTGTAAAATTATTATCTAATATCGTTTTTACTAACAACTAATAAAATTTAAAGGAAAAATTTAACAATATGAAAAAATTACTTTTAATAGCAGCTGCAAGCACAGCACTTTTAACTTCCGGTCTTTCATTCGCTGATTGCGATACGAATTCTTCTGTAGATTCATCTACTAATTCATCGATGTCATCATCTCTGGAAAATCAATGGTATTTAAAACTTAATGCCGGTGGCGTGATTTTTGATAAAGCGAAACCTTCAAATAGCAGTGTTAAGTTAAAATCCAATACAGGTTTTACCGGTAATATTGGAGCAGGTTATTATATCATGGATAATTTAAGAACTGATTTTACAATTGGAATGGTAACAAGTAACCACATGAAAAAGTCTACAAATGTTTCAGCCTCTAGCTCTACTGTTACTACTGTACCATCGGTTATTTCAGCAGGTGGACAACTTATTATTAATGGTGTTGTGATTCCAGGAGGTGTGTTTACAAGTGGTCCTGGCGGCACTACTACTACAGTATCAGTAAAACATAAACCTACTATTGTAAGTGCATTACTTAACGGTTATGTAGATTTTATTGATTTAAGTATGTTTAAAGTTTTTGCAGGAGCAGGTGTCGGTGCTGCGTTAGTAAAGGAAAAAGTAAATATTTCAACTAAGACTGTTGCTAATAATAATGTTATTAGTAGTACTAATTTTTCAGGAACCACTAAAAACAAAACCAACTTTGCTTATCAATTATCTTTAGGAACTTCATTTGAACTAGCACAAGGTGTGAAAGCAGAACTCGTTTATAGCTGGACAGATTACGGTAAATCAAAAACTAATACTAAAAATGTTGCCGGAAATAAAGTTAAATTTGGTGGAACCCGTTATAAAGGTAATAACTTAATGGCAGGATTAAGATTTGATATGTAATTAACTCTCAAATCTGTTTACAAGCTAAAAAGGAGTCTTTAATCAAAGACTCCTTTTTTTGTTTGTGTGCCTTGGTATTGCCTACGTGGATACTGAGGCGTCATGAGCTAAGCGACTGCAAGGTATTATCGCATGATTCAGCTTTTTCGTCATTGCGAGGAAAATTACGAAGTAATTGACGAAGCAATCCAGTAAAAAATTCTGATTTACAGAATTTTTTTAATTATTTTTTGGATTGCCGCGTCGCCTACAGCTCCTCGCAATGACGACTTGGGTATCTACGCAACAACGCCTGCTCGCATTGACGATTAGAGTATTCACGCAGGCAATGGTCATAAGATTTGTGGGAACGCATGCAGAATATGATAAGATAAATGTTAAGGAGATTTAAGTATGGAAATAAATATTATAAAAACAGACAAAGAATATAAAGAACTAGATAATTTATTATATGCAAAAGAAAATTCCTCAGAAGCTGAAAAATTAGAAATATTATCAATATTAGTAGAAGATTATGAGAATACACATTATAAAATAGAAGCACCTGACCCAATTAAAGCAATTAATTTTAGGATAGAGCAGCTTGGACTTTCTAGAAAAGATTTAGAAAAGAGCATAGGTTCAAGAAGTAAAGTATCTAAAATTCTTAATAAAAGAAGACCTCTTACTTTATCTATGATTAGAAAATTACATAAAAATTTAAATATTCCGGCGGATATTTTAATTCAAGAAATCCACACGAAGAGAGCATTAATTCTCATACTTTAGGCTTTTTCTTATAAAACGTTACGTTCATTTGATGTATTGCTTCAAAGCCTAAATAAATTTTAATACGTTCTAGAATAATATCTTGATAATAAGGTAATTCTGCTGCCGTAGCATTATCTTCTGCTTGTATAAACAGCGTATTAATCTTTTGTTTTTTATAAGTATAGGTGGTGATTTTTAAAGGTAATGCTTTAGTACTGAAGTTAAACCCGACTATTTTATTCCAGTTAATCATGATTTCAGGCAGCAATGGATGTTGTTTGGCAAATATACGTCTAACTATTTTATCAATATCCTCTTTAATTAGCTTCATTTTAATAAACTCTGCACTGTTAAAGTTATAACGGCTAAAGCAAGCATTATAGATATTACGGGAAAATGTAAAGATGTAACCGATATGATCATTAAAAATATATTACAAACTGCTATAATCGATACTACTTTTTTATGAGACTTACCTTTTTGTACTGCTTTTTGGAAAAAATGCTTTAAATGAGGCTGCCAAATTTTTTCTTTATTGAGTAGCCGAATTAATATGGTTAGTACGGCATCGGTAATGTAATATAAGCTAGCAATAGCACAAGCTATAAATAAATTAGTGCTTGTAAGAGCAAGCAGGAGCAAGCAAAGACCCGTTAAGAATCCAAGGCTAATACTTCCCACATCTCCTAAAAATATTTTGGCCGGATGCCAATTAAATATTAAAAAACCACAAGAACAACCAAGAATAATAACATTTACACTAGATATAAAATACGAGTTATCAATAGTAGGAAATTGTAAAAAACATAATATAAGCATAGTGCTAGATAGATGAATAGATTCTATGCAGCTCATACCGTCTATACCGTCCATAAAATTATATATATTAATAAAGCCGCTTAAAGCTATAACTAAAATAGAATATATTAGTATATGGACGGAATTTACCTGTGAAAAAAGAAAAATAGCAAAAGCTGCACAAATTAAGTGGACTATTAAACGAATTAGAATAGGTACGGCTTTTAAGTCATCTAAAAAAGAAACCGAGGAAATTACCAATAATAAAGGTAGTATTTTTGTTGAATTAATAAGATTATTGCTTGTTATATATTCAAATCCGCTCAAAGCAATCATTACGACAATTACAATAGCAAGACCGCCGCCGCGCGGTGTTATCTTATCATGAGAGCGACGACTACTCGGTACATCAACTAAACCGATTGCAGGAAGATATTTAGTTAATATATATGTTAATATAGCGGTTGCTATAAAAGAAAAAATAAATAATAGACTTCCTGCATAACTTACTCCTAAAGGTAATTTGTGCGTCAATCCGGTACTCGCATCCTCACGTACTAAAGTGTACGCTGCGGCGGCAAGCGTTTCCGTGTTTCCTGCAAATTCCTCTTTATTAGCTACGTTATGCAGGAAGTCTAAAGTGCTATAGCTATTTATATTCATAGTAACATATTAGATTTAAAACTATAATATTTGTTATTACTTATAATGACGTGATCATGTACTATAATATTTACGGTTTGGCATGTCTCTACTATCTTATTTATAATATGAATGTCGGCTTTTGAAGGTTCAGGGCTACCGCTTGGATGATTATGCACAAGTATAAGGCTGCTTGCTTCGTTAAATAAAGCTCGTTTAATTATCTCACGTGGATATACCGCAGCTTGGTCTATAGTTCCTTGACTTAAAACCTCATCGGTAAAATATTTTTCTTGTTCAAAAATAATATACGAAATTGCTCGAGTCGCATATTGCCCATATTAACTTTTAAATAATCAATCAAAGAACTCCAAGAAGCAATAATATTTTTATTGATTGTTTTTTGTTTCAATACTCTATTTATCAACTCACGTATTAGAGCAAAATTAATATATAAATTTTCATTAGTACCTTTAATAAAGTAGCCTTTCTTTATCAAGATTAATTAAATCCGTAATATCAAAATGGTCAAGTAAATTTTTAGCAAGAGGCTTGACGTCTTTACGAGGGATAGCCGAAAATAACATTACTTCAAGTAATTCGTAATCGGAAAAATGTTCTGCTTCGGCAGTAACGCAGCGTTCTTTTACCCTTTTACGGTGACCTATATAATGAGGTGTACCTATTTCATCATTACCGAATTCTATCAAATTATTTTCTAACATTGTGTGAATCAAATTGAATATGGAGGGTATTTTAATTTTTTCGGTGATAACGTAAATATTTCAAAACCGTCCTTAGTCACGCCTATAGTATGCTCAAATTGAGCCGATAATGATTTATCACGTGTAGTAACCGTCCATCCATCTAGTTTACTTAATATAGTGTCGTAATTACCGGCATTTATCATAGGTTCAACGGTGAAAAACATCCCTTCTTCTAACGTTATACCCGTGTCGCTGCGACCGTAATTTAATATTGACGGTTGGTCATGAAAAACTCTTCCGATACCGTGACCCGTATAATCTCTAACCACAGAATAATTATGTTTCTCGGCATAGCTTTGAATAGCATGTCCGATATCACCGAGTTTAGCACCGGGTCTAACTACTTCAATCCCTTTCATCATTGCATCATAAGTTACTTGAATAAGACGCTTTGGCTTAATTGCTACGTCACTAACATAATACATACGGCTAGTATCACCGTACCAACCGTCTAAAATTACCGTAACATCAATATTTACTATATCACCGTTTTTTAATGGCTTGTCGTTTGGAATGCCATGACAAACCACATGATTTATAGAAGTACAAATCGATTTCGGAAAGCCTTTGTAATTTAACGGTGCAGGAATGGCATTATTAGAAGTAATAAAATTATGACAAAGGTCATTTAAACTATTAGTAGTGACGTTCGGCTTTACGTAATCAGTAATAAAATCGAGTGTCTCTGCAGCTAATTTTCCAGCTGCTCGCATCTTTATGAAATCTTTTTCCGTATGGATTTTTATGGTCATGAATTTTGGTTACCTTTCACTCAAGTAAAAAAATGTATTTTTTATAATACAAAATGGTTCTTTTAATGTAAATAACTTATCCTATTATTGAGAAGTGCTGCTATGTTACTTGATTTAGGTTTTGGATATTATATAATTGCTAATATGATTATTATTTAACATAATGGGTGTAGTTAGGTTATTAATTTACTCTTTCTGTTGTGGCTGCACATTCAAATGCTCATCCATTTCTTAAATTTGTAGGTTCAGAAATCACAGTACAATCTTTTTTCATGATTTCCGGCTTTTATATGGCTATGATTCAGAGCAATTATACAAGCAAAATAAAATTTTGGAAAAGTAGATATTTAAGGCTTTATCCTACTTATATCTTTTGTATTTTAGCTACTTTCCTCTTGCAGCAAAAATTTTCTTTTTTAAGGCAATTGTATAATCTTCCATTTCCGGCTGTTTTTTTTAATTTTTACAAACCTAACCATGTTGTTTCAAGATGTAACAATGTTTATTGGAATTAATAATAATACAGTACATTTTACACAATACTTTACTGACTCCACGCCTCCTCTTTATCAATTTTTGTTGATACCTCCTGGTTGGTCAATTGGGTTAGAAATTTCTTTTTATTTAATAGCACCTTGGATTCTAAAAAAGAAAAATATCTATATTTTATCCATAATTTGTATATCTTTAATTACTAGAATTATTCTTCAGTTTAACGGATTTATAGGAGATCCTTGGTCTTATAGATTCTTTCCTTCTAAACGTGCAATTTTCTTAATCGGTAGTCAAGCATTTTATATTTATTCTAGTAAAGAAATAAACGAAAAAAAGCCTTGGCTTAGTCAATTACTCTATTTATATTATATTAATAATTATTACTTTTTCGTTTATCCCAATAGAGCCTCAACTAAAAAAATTACTTTTTTATTGTTTATTTGCTCTATCTTTAGGAAAAATATTTGACTTAACCAAAGATAATAAGTTAGACAAATTAATTGCTTTACTCTCTTACCCAATATATTGTTGTCATTTAATTGTCTTGTATAACATATTACCTGCTATTTCATATTGGGTTGATAATGGGAAATTTCTTAATACGTTGGTTACTTTTATAACAGTAATAATTATTTCTTTTTTAATTTATTTCTTTATTGAAAAGCCTATAGAGTATTATAGAAAAAGATATAAAACTCATAATTTAGCTTAATATTTAAAACTATGCTATATTACATAAATAAAATTCTTTCAAACAATAAGGTACAAGCTGTTATCTTAGGGATAATCGGGCTTGGTATTGTTACTGTTCTCACGTCATATAATATAGACGATCCGTCTTTTAACTCGGTCACAACAGAGTACCCTAGTAATTTAGTCGGAATTTTTGGCTCTTATTTATCGGATTGTTTATATCAATTTTTTGGATTGGCTGCTTTTATTATACCGCTTGCTTGCTTTGTTTGGGTGAGAAATTGTTGGTATGGAAGATATCGCGGCTCATTTATCCGTATATTTGTAATGTTGCTCGCTCTCGTTAGCAGTAGCACGTTATTATCTAAGATTAAGCTAGAATTCATACCGGCAAATGCAGGCGGAGCTATTGGAATAATAGCTTCTAATTTTTTTGAGCGATTTACAAATCAACTATACTTATTATTAATATTTTTTACCTTTATTATATTAGTTGTTTTACTTGAAATTAAATTTACTTCTTTAAGTAATTTTATTATTAAGCTAGGTAAATTTTTAATCTATCGGGTACAATCTTTTTTACATAATGTATTTTCACGATTGTCGTCGATAAGATTATTCCATACTAAAAAAAATGATAAGATAAATATAACTTCTTCTTACCAAAAGCCTGTAAGTGAAAAAGTAAAATTCACTGAAGAAGCAAGACCCATACCTGCAAATCCTATAAGATTCTTTAGCAAATCTGTTAGCCCTAAAATATCTCAAAGCGAAATAGCAGAATTGCCGCCTATTTCCTTATTACGTGATCCTGAAAACCATCATGTAAAGGGGGTTTCTTCCTCAGAGCTTAAACAAAAGGCTGAAGAGTTATTAACCGTGCTTAATGATTTTGGAGTTAAAGGACAGATAATTAATATCAATCAAGGACCGGTGGTAACTCAATATGAATTTGAGCCGGCAGCAGGTACTAAAACATCAAGGGTAGTAGGATTATCTGACGATATAGCACGCTCACTATCTGCTTTATCAACAAGGATAGCAGTCATACCCGGCAAAAACGTACTTGGTATTGAGCTTCCTAATAAGCAACGTGAATTCTTTTGTTTGAAAGAGCTTATAGAGACTACAGAATACCAAGACAAATCAACTTTATTGCCGTTAGTCTTGGGTAAAGATTTAGCAGGTAAGCCGTTAATTGCCGATCTTGCTAAAATGCCTCATTTATTAGTAGCAGGAACCACCGGCTCAGGTAAATCCGTCGGTATTAATGCGATGATTGTATCGCTCTTATACCGCTATACTCCCGAAGAATGCCGCTTTATCATGATCGATCCGAAAATGCTTGAATTATCGGCTTATGATGGAATACCGCATTTGCTAACTCCCGTGGTAACCGAGCCTTCTAAGGCGGTAGTTGCTCTTAAATGGGCAGTTAAGGAAATGGAAAACCGTTATAGAATGATGAGCAATATCGGTGTTAAGAATATCGCAGGTTATAATGCAAAAATCTTAGAAGCGGTTAAAGAGAATAGAGTAATTGAGCGTTCGATTCAAACGGGTTTTGATCCTGAAACCGGTAAGCCTATTTACGAAACCGTTACGATGAATATGGAAAAACTACCTTACATTGTGGTTATTGTTGATGAGATGGCTGATTTAATGCTAATTGCCGGTAAGGATATTGAAATGCTGATTCAAAGGCTTGCTCAAATGGCAAGAGCGGCAGGCATTCATATTATTATGGCAACGCAAAGACCTTCTGTAGACGTTATTACCGGTGTCATTAAAGCCAATTTTCCAAGTCGTATTAGCTTTAAAGTTACCTCTAAAATCGATAGCCGAACGATTTTAGGCGAGCAAGGCTCCGAGCAGTTACTCGGTATGGGTGATATGCTATTTATGGGTAATACTTCAAAGATAAGTAGGGTACACGGACCGTTTGTTAATGAAGCCGAAATTGAGAAAATTACGGAATATTTGAAAGAGACCGGTACGCTTGAATATATCTCTGCCGTTACCGAGCAGCCTGAAGAAGACGATAGTAGCATTGATATCGGTGACGGCACATCTGATGAAGTGTTTTACAAAAAAGCCGTGCAGATAGTGCGTGACGAGCGAAAATCTTCCATTAGCTATATCCAAAGGTCGCTTAGAATCGGCTATAACAAAGCCGCCAACTTAGTTGAGAAGATGGAGAAAGAGGGAATAGTCTCACCACCGAATCATACAGGTAAAAGAGAGATATTATTGCCTGAGAGGTAAATGTCATTCCCGCGAAGGCGGGAATCCAGTACTTTTAGCTGTCATCCTGTGGCTTGACCACGGTATCTTGTATCACAGGCTGCGTGGCAATCTCGTCAAATATCCTGAGATTGCTTCGTCAATTACTTGCGTAATTTTCTCGCAATGACGACTCGGTATCTACATTTATCATTGACATTATTAATATATTTTAATAATTGCCGCCGCAATATATTAAATAATGGAAATAATTCAATGACTACCTCTATGCCTCATATGCAAAAATTACCCCTAAAGATTATATAATATCACGTCTTAAAGCTTTAAAAGCTAAGATAGCGAAAGTAAACCCGATGGCTATAAGAGATAATAAATGGTCGGATTTACATATAGCGGTAGGGTCTAAAGAAATAAAGTTAGTAGAAGCTTTGTGTAATGAAAAAAATATTAATGCTACAGATGCTAAATGTAGAACTCCTTTGGAGTTAGCAATACTTGGTCATGATTTAGAAACAGTAAAATTTTTAGTTCAGATGGGAGGAAAGATCAATGGCATTCGGTTAAGCAAATTTACGTCTACTATGAGATGTAACCCACCTATTAATAGATTTACGCGATATTTTAGGATAGTGTCTATTTAACCTTACCTTTTGCCGTACTTTAGCTATAGAACTTATAATTTTTTGTAATGTATTATTAGTTAAAATACACCCTGTCATCACTAGATTTTCTAACTGCCTCGTTACGATTAGTAAACAGTTTTTAAAATTGATTTTTATCATTGAGATAGGATCAAAAGTATTGGTTATGTATTTATTATCTTCACTTTTGTTAGATGGAATTAATTTTTCTGCTTCAAACTCAAAAAACCTAGATAAATTGATTAATAATATATGAGCGTATAAAGCGTATAATTCTTGTTTAATACCTCTAGCTGATTTTGCATGAAAATCTTCTATTTCTATAAACCTCTTTGAGATTTTATAAAGTTCTTTTATACTCCATCTAGAGTGATAAATTTCATAAAAACATTCTTTGGGAAAAATATACTTATCTGTTAGAGTTGTAGCATATATATAAGTTGTATCATTTATTTTATGTTTAATTAAGCGTACCTTTAGCGGTCTAAATTTTAAATTATAACCATCCTTCTTTAGATCATGCATAACAGTTGTAGATGGCATATAATCTATAGTACTATCTTCTTGATCTGTTTCTATAAAATTCATAATCTCATTATTGGTATTATTTCTAATACCAAAAGGTATTCTAAAAATAACATGACAATTTTGTTCTATGATTTTATAAAGCATTAAGTAACTAAAATATCCCCTATCCAGTACTACAATATCTTTACTACCTAACTGTTGAATGTGTTCTAGAGCAGATAATCTTTCATTCAAATGTGCTTGCAAACTAAAGTCATATACCACCTTTTCTTGTATGTTATAAAGACAACTCATTAAACCTGGTGGATAGTAATTACCTTGATCTGCTGAACACACTATAAATCCTTCATTAATTAATTCTCTTGGTAAACTTACCCTTGATCCATCTATTGTAAATATTCTATAACCCTTTCAATTTGGTAAATCTTGAATCTTGTGCCAAAGAACCAATAAATTTTGATTCAATTCTATAAAAACATCTTCTGGTAATTTTTGTCTTGCCTCACATAATGAAGATGCAGCTACTGTTTTAGTTTAGGGTAATATAATATTTTTATCTAAACATGACTCCCAAAATTGAATAAGACTACTACCATACCCTTGTTTATTATAACTTTGTACTAGTTTAAATAAAAATGTTACTAATATTTGTGTATTTAATACTCGTTTTCTTGTTTGCCACTTAGAATCAAATTTATCACTTACTTTTTTAAATATTTCGTTGACTTCAGACCAAAAAATTAATGATTTTGCTACCTCCATCTCAATATTCCTCTCTTTGTTATTACAATGAAAGTCATTATATCATATTTTTTATCTTAACCGAATGCCATTGTGGCTTGACCACGGGGTGACAGATAAAAGTACTGGATTCCCGCTTCTGCGGGAATGACATAACAGGATTCATGCAACAACACCTATGGATCAACGGAATGACATCAGAGAATTTAGTATAGTTTTCAGAACTCCCAATATATATTATTAGAGTACAGCAATATTTTTGCACCTAAAATAATTTTAGAAATGTCTATAGAATTTAATATAAAAGAAAAAATTTATATCATTTTATGTACGTTTTTTACAGTCCTTATTATAGTAGGAAACTTAATATATCAAAAATTTGTTTACCTTAATATTTTTAATTTTTATATTCTTGAATTATCTATAGGAGCAATTTTTTACCCGTTAACTTTTTTATTAACGGATTTAATAGCTGAGTTTTACGGTAAAGAAAGAGCCAATTTTTGTGTAAAGCTTGCTATTGTTTTTAATATAATAGTAGTTTTAATAATAAGTCTTATGGATAAATTGGAAGCTACTAATTGGTCTAATGTTGATAACATAACTTTTCATAAAGTCTTTGGTTCATACCATATATCTTTTTTAGCATCAACTTTTGCTTGTTATATAGCTCAACTTGTTGATATTAATATCTATTTATGGATACGTAAAATTACTAAAGGTAAATATTTATGGGTAAGAAACAATTTTAGTACGGCAATTTCTTTATTTATCGATACTTTTATTGTAATTGGGATTATGAGCTTATTTAATATTTTTCCTTTTGACCAATTAGGTCATCTTGTACTTAATAGCTATTCATTTAAACTATTTTTTACCGTATTTAGTATACCGATATTCTATTTGGCAGTTTGGTTAATATGCTTATCTATCAAGAGATTTGATAAATAAGGATAAGATTCTCAAAAAACCCTATCCTCTATTTATTTTTACAAATTGATTTTTAGTTTAACAAGTCCTTGATGGCTTTGATATTTTCTATGAGTATAATAATTATACTCAAGTAGAACATTTATATTCTTTCTGCTCATAAGTATATTACTACCGATATTATATCCAAGCTTAGGTTGTTTTGGTATAATAATTGTTTCTTGTAATGTTTGTCCTTTAAAAGTCGCTTGTGCATTAACTTTTGTATTTTTATTATTGAAGTGATGCTCAATATTACCGTACAAACTTGGTGTTAATACTATATTACTTGTGGTCGTTATAGGCTTAAACACTATTTTACCGCCAAGGCTACTTTCAAATAATTGATTTGATTTCTTTCGAATCATCAGATTTTCTATATCTACATTATATTCTTTATAGTTGCTAGCTCTTGAATAATCATATTTAAAACCAATATTAGGAATAAAATGTAAATCGTATTTTGTACGATATTTATAATTTAATAAAGTTTGAAAACTTAAAGTATTGTTTTTATATTTTCCAATTATATTATTAATACTTTTAGATTTATTCTTAATATAATTATGACCGTAAGATGTTATAGCCTGCAACGAGAAATCTTTAATTAGTTCTTTTAGACCGTAAATGCTTAAAAGATGACCGTTAACTGATGTTTTTCCTAGTTTTTTATTATATTTAATTTGGGATTCCAAACGGCTATAAGCTATTCCTATAACATCATGGCTATTGATGAATTCAGCATCGGCCCCGATAGTTACGCCGGTTGTACGACTTTGATATTTTGGAATATTCCTCCAAGTTCCTTGTTTGTTGATGCCGTATAAGCCGCTAATCCATAATCCTCTGTTTATACTAGCTTCTTCATCACCAGCCCCTATTGCAGCAACCTTTAATCTATCACTTAAAATATTATAATGAACAGGTTTGTGAAGAGTTGAAGTCGCCTTAACTAATATTGCTACTTTCCTACTGGTGTCATCAGATACCTGTTGTC